>JAXHVS010000087.1:0-31699 GCA_034189025.1 Bacteroidota bacterium | reverse complement strand
CCTTGCGCTTCATTAACAGCAGCATCTAACAATTTTGGATCATAAGGTAAAACATCAATCTTAAAATTCATATTTGGCCGCGAAAAATATTGTCTCACACTTGTAATTGGCAAGATACACATTTTATCACCAGATGCACCAAAACTGGAACCTTTGGCTTTAAGTACACCAATAACTTTATATTTATCGCTACCTATTCTTATTACACCTCCTACAGCCGAATCATTAACAGCAAATAATTCTGTTGCTAAATTTTTTCCAATAACCACACTATGTGCATTCGATTGTATCTCGTTATAATTAAAATTACGCCCTTTTTCAATTTCATATCCTGCAGTAAACAAATAGTTTTCATCAGCCCCAATTACACTTATATTCGGATTTGTTTTCTCCGATTTATACTTTACGGTAGCCATATCTGAAGCCCATGTAGATATTGAAACCAATGCCGGAAAATTAAATTCTTCTTTAAACTCTTGAGCTTCCCGATACGTAATACTTTCAAATCGTTTTACCCTTCCTCCCATACTTACTCTATTATTTCGATTAACAATAGAAAAAGTATTGGCTCCCATATTCCTAAACTCGTTACTGATTGAACTTTTAATTGAATCAATAGCAGTTAGGATACCTACCAAAGCCATAATACCAAAAGCTATAATAAAAATTGTTAATATAGTACGTAATAAGTTTGACCGAATTGAACTTATCGCTATTTTTAAATTTTCCTTAAAAAGAAATCTCGATGATATCATAAGCCAAAAATAACACTTCTTATTTACATTTACTACCCCATTAATTCATAAACTTTATGAATTAAAAATTATCGATTTGAAATTTTATTCTTTTTTTAAATAAATTGACCTTATAAAATGAAATTTGTAATTTTACTTTATTCACATAAGTATAAAAAATAACACAGAAAATACATAACGTACGTTTATGTTTAATATTTCTTATTATACAAAACCTGAAAAATATTTACTTAATTTCAATAATAATGTATAATGTTTAAAGCAAAGACAAATTATGCAAAAATTGCATTTGAAACAATCTTATTTTATGTTTCAACCGGACAAATTAGAAAAAATGATGAAAATAAAATTTCACCCGATTTGAAATTAAAAAGAGCCTGTGTAATCTCAATTTACGATTCCAATAATAATTTAAGAGGATGCATTGGTGATCTATTTCCTAAAAACAAGTATTTATATGATGAAATTATTGAAAATGCCATTGCAGCAGCTTCAAAAGATAACCGATTTAATCCTTTAAGCAAAGATGAGTTAAATCAAATAAAAGTAACAGTTGATGTATTATCTATTCCACAAAAAGTAGAAACTTTTAATGAAATAAAACCACAAAAATATGGCTTATATGTAAAAGATAAAGGGGGAAATAGCGGATTTGTAATGCCCGGAACTAAAGGAATAAAAACTACGGATCAACTCATTGAGGCTGCAAAAAATGCTGCAGGCATAAAAAATAAAGAGAATAAAGAATTAGAATTTATGTATTTTAAATCAGCACGTTACGAATAATACAATGAAAAAAGCATACATGATTTATATTTATGGTAAAGTGCAAGGAGTTGGTTTTAGATATAGCGCTTTACAAAAAGCAAACGAGCTATCCATAAAAGGGTTTGTCCATAACAAAACCAACGGATCGGTTTATATTGAAGCCGAAGGGAAAGCTGAAATTTTAGAAGAATTTTTAGTTTGGTGCCAACATGGCCCTTCGTGGGCCCGGGTGGATGATATTAAATATGAAGAGATTCCATTGTCGAACTATAAAAAATTTGTGATACGATAAGTTTATGGAAGCATTATATTACACCAAAAAGGAAAACCAAAAAATTCAATGTGAATTATGCCCGCACAATTGTATCATACAATCAGGAGATTTTGGCATTTGCAACGTAAGACAAAACAAAAAAGGTAAATTAATTTCTTCAAACTACGGGTTAATTTCGTCGATGGGTTTCGACCCAATAGAAAAAAAACCATTATACCATTTTTATCCCGGAGCCGAAATATTATCGGTAGGTAGTATTGGCTGTAATTTAAAATGTCAATTTTGCCAAAACTGGCAAATATCACAAACGTCTATCGATGAGTTTGTGAGAGAAAGGGTGATTTACACTCCTGAAAAAATTGTTCAAATTGCTCAATCAAAAAAAACAAACTTGGGTATAGCATATACTTATAATGAACCTACTATTTTTTATGAGTTTATGCTGCACACCGCAGAAAAAGTAAAAGAAAATAACCTGCAAAATGTGATGGTTACCAATGGTTTTATTAATAGTAAACCCTTACATAATTTGCATGGGGTAATTGACGCTTATAGCGTTGACTTAAAGGCGTTTAATAATGATTTTTTTATAAAATACACAAAATCACAACTTGAGCCGGTAAAACAAACACTTATTAATATTGCTAATGTAGGCAAACACCTGGAGATTACGAATTTGGTAATTCCAACCTTAAACGATAACCCCAATGAATTTGAGCAAATGGTAAAATGGATTGCCCAAAATACAGGGAAAGAAACTGTACTCCATTTATCAAGATACTACCCAACTTATCAACTGAATATTGAAGCAACACCAATCAATACATTAATTGAATTAAAAGAAATTGCAGAAAACTATTTATCTTATGTTTACCTGGGTAATATAAACCTGCCGGAAGGAAATAATACGTATTGCCCCGATTGCGGAGAACTTTTAATTACACGAAAGGGATATATGTTAAAAAAACATTCGCTTACGAGTAATGGCAGGTGTTTAAAATGCGGAAAACCAATCTTTAAATATTATAAAGAATAGTGTTATGAGTATAAGAAAACCAGTAGTCGCAGGAAGATTTTATCCGGCAACAAAAAATGAAATAATCCAACAAATTGAAGAAATTAAACAGAAAGAATATACACAAATTAATTTAAGCTTAAAAGATAAAAAAATTATTGGAGGGGTTGTACCCCATGCCGGATATATGTTTTCAGCTTATCAGGCAGTACATTTTTTTGAGATAATAAAACAATCCAAAAATAAATACGATACAATTATTATTATTAATCCCAATCATACTGGTTTAGGGCATGAAATAGCATTTGACGATAATGAAACATGGGAAACTCCTATGGGAAAAGTAAGCGTTGATGTTGATTTTGGGAAAAAGCTAGGCATTACAATATCCGGAGTCGAACAACAAAATGAACATTCGGCAGAGGTGATGGTGCCTTTTTTACAATATTTTTTAGATTATCCGTTTAAAATTGTTCCGATAACATTATCTCATCAAACATTTAAAAATGCTAAATACCTGGCTGGCAGAATTAAAGATGTTGCAGATTTAACCCACCGAAAAATTTTAATCATTGCATCGTCAGACTTCTCTCATTTTCTAACACCAGAGGAAGGAAAAGAAAAAGATGCTTATGTGATTGAGAATATTTTAAATTTAAACTCGGTAGCTGTAGAAAAAGTTATCAAAGAAAAAAACATCTCGGTATGCGGATATGGCCCAATAATAACCCTTATGGAATACGCTAAACTGGTTTCTAAAAACCCGGAGGTTGATTTATTAAAAATAGGCCATTCGGGAGAAATTATTCCATCCAGCGAAGTGGTTGATTATGTATCTATCTTATTTTCAGCTTAAGTTTAATATTTTTATTATTTTAGAGCCTGCTAAAAAACAGATAAATGATTCAAAAACTGATTCAGTGGCTCGAATCACGTATGCAAAGCTGCTTTTATAAAAAATATTTTGGGGTTGAATGTCCGGGGTGCGGAATGCAACGAGCATTTATTGAGCTATTAAAAGGGAACTTTACAGAAAGCCTGATGTTATTTCCTGCACTTATTCCTACGATAATAATGGTCATTTATTTAATTTTACATTTAATATTTAAATTTGCTAAAGGAGCCCAAGTACTAAAAATAATGTTTATTATTAATACATCCATTGTAGTTTTAAGTTATATTTATAAATTAATCATTTAATTAAACTGAACCGAAATGGAAAACACAACGCCACAACCAAACGAAACAAAACCAATTGTACAACAAACATTACCTAACTCAACTGCTATTTTGGTACTAGGAATTTTATCTATTGCCATATGCTGGTGCTATGGCTTATTTGGCATCACAATGGGAATTATAGCACTTGTTTTATCAAATAAAGCAAAAGCATTATATGCTAGTAATCCGGATCAATATACTATAGGATCTTACAAAAATATGAATGCCGGAAGAGTATGTGCTATCATCGGAACTGTCTTATCCTCATTGTATCTTGTAGTGATTATCATCTATTTCCTAATTGTAGGAGCCGCATTGAGTACTATTTTTACTCAAATGCCCTGGGAAGCATTTTAAATTTTTTACATTAGAATATATTAATGGATGGTTGATTAACAATCATCCATTATTTTTTTAGATGGATATTATTTAATTTAGCTCTATGGATTTAAAAGAACGAATGAAAGGTTTTGAAGTTCTGGGAAATTTTTTAAGAAATTTCCCTGGTGGAGATGATAAGCAAACGAGAACACTGGAAGATATCGTTGTAAATGATCATAAGTATAATTCATGGTTTACAGAGGAAAATATCAGGAAATCAATACAAGCCATTGGCAACTCACTGACAACAGAAAAACTGGAAAAATGGATTAGCGATTATCCCCATCTAAAAAAAGATAAACCCGGGAAAAAAATTGGGGTCATTACGGCAGGGAATATTCCTTTGGTTGGATTTCATGATTTTATCTCTGTTTTAATCTCCGGACATCAATTTTATGGCAAATTATCATCCAAAGATAATCGGTTATTACAATTTATTACTGATTTTTTAATTGATTATAATCCTGATTTTAAAAATCTAATTTACTTTGAAGAAAATCAACTTAATTCATTTGACGCCATTATTGCCACCGGAAGTAACAATACCTCAAGATATTTTGAATATTATTTTGGGAAATATCCAAATATTATCAGAAAAAACAGGAATTCTGCTGCGGTTCTTGATGGCAATGAATCAGCCGAAGATATTCAATCATTAGCCGATGATATTTTTAGCTACTTTGGATTAGGATGCCGAAATGTGTCTAAATTATTTGTTCCAAAAAATTATTGTTTCGATCATTTCTTTTCAAATATCGAGCATTATCAGTACATTTATCGTCATCATCAGTACGCAAATAATTTTGATTATAACCGATCGATTTTTTTGATGAACCAAGTACAGCACTTTGATAACGGCTTTGTTTTGTTAAAAGAAGACCCTGGCCTATCCTCTCCTATTGCCGTTATTTATTTTGAATTTTATGAGCATATTAACCGGGTTAAAGACTTCATAAATCTTAATAGTGATCTTATTCAATGTATAGCATCCAATATCAAATTTCCGGAAAAGGGAGTTCCGCTGGGAAAAACGCAACAACCAGAATTATGGGATTATGCAGATAATATAGATACTATAAATTTTTTGGCAGATATTTAATAAATAAAAAAGCCGGCAAAACCGGCTTATACATTATTTTCTTTTCATCTTCTGAGGTTTAATCATATTCTCGGGTTTTAGCAGCTCATCTATTTCCTCTTTAGATAAAAAATCGTTCTCAATAACCAAATCATAAACACTTTTTCCTGTATTAAGGGCTTCTTTAGCTAAAATAGAGCACTTTTCATATCCTAAAACAGGATTTAGCGCTGTAACAATCCCAATACTATTTTTAACCATTTCGCGGCATCTTTGTTCGTTGGCTGTAATTCCGCTAACACATCGATAATTGAATGTTTTCATCCCATTAACCAACATTTCAATCGACTCAAAAATACTTTGAACAATCACGGGTTCCATTACATTTAACTCTAATTGTCCGGCTTCAGCACCCATGGTTACGGTTAAATCATTCCCGATAACTTTAAAAGCAATTTGGTTAACCACTTCGGGTATCACCGGGTTTACTTTTCCGGGCATAATAGATGAGCCAGGTTGCATCGGAGGTAAATTTATTTCGTTAATCCCTGTACGTGGCCCCGAGGATAATAATCTTAGATCATTGGATATTTTTGAAAGTTTAACAGCTAACCGTTTTAAAGCTGATGAGTACATAACAAAAGCACCGGTATCTTGTGTAGCTTCAACTAAATTTTTTGCATTTACTACATCTAACCCAGAAATCTTTCGTAAATACTTAATTACTTTTTCAGCATATTCTGGTTCAGAATTTATACCTGTGCCAATAGCCGTTGCTCCCATGTTAACTTCAAGAAATAGATTTACATTTTGTTTCAAACGCTCCACCTCTTCTTCTAATGTAACAGCATAGGCCTCAAACGATTGGCCAAGAGTCATTGGAACAGCATCCTGCAATTGGGTACGCCCCATTTTTATAATATGAGCAAACTCTTTTGCTTTTTGATAAAATGATTTTATAAGTTCATTTAACCCTTGAATTAATTTTCTATTGCTTTTAATAATCGCAATTTTTACTGATGTAGGATAAGCATCATTTGTAGATTGTGATAAGTTAACATGATTATTAGGATGACAAAATTCGTATTGTCCTCTTTCGTAACCCATGATTTCAAGCGCCCTGTTTGCAATAACTTCATTAGCATTCATATTGGTAGAGGTTCCTGCACCACCCTGAATCATGTCCACAATAAAATGATTATGATATTTACCATTAATTATTTCATTACAAGCCCTAATAATAGCATTTCCTATAGACGAATCGAGCAATCCTAACTCAACATTTGCCTGTGCAGCTGCCAGTTTAACCATAGCCAAAGATTCAATAATCACAGGAAAAAAGTTAAGTGTTACACCACTGATATTAAAATTTTCTATCGCTCTTAAAGTTTGTACACCATATAAATACTCGGTAGGAACTTCTCTATCCCCTAATAAATCATGCTCTTTTCGTGTTCTACCCGATTCATATTGAGCGGCAACATTCAGCATTCTGTTATTGGCATGACGCATTCGCCTGGAAATAACCCGGGCAATGTTACTGAATATAATCACAGCTGCCGGGCCATTTTCATCAAAATATTTTTTGCTTATACTAAAAACAGTAGTATCCATTAAAGCTCGTGCCGAGGTTGAGTGTGGTGAATCATCAGCCCACGAACCTTCGCCCAAAAAATCTCCTTTACTAAAATATGAAAGCCTGGTTTCGGAACCAAAACGAACGGTTTTAAAAAGTTCAACTTCACCATTATAAATAATAAATATATCCGTACGAGGGCCATTTTCTTCAAATAATAAATCTCCTTTCGAATACTTTTTAACCTCAATATATTCGGCTAAAATATTTAACTCCTTCTCAGAAAGGCCTTTAAAAAGCTCTATTCCCTTTATAAACGTTAAAATTGTATTATTGTCCATTATAATCTTATATTAATTAAAAATTCAAAATTACGAACAAATTTATTTAATATAAGTTTAAAATATTATATTTTTGAAACAAAGAAGCCGCCCTTTTTACAGGAGCGGCCTCTTTTAACCTAAACCATCTTACATTAAGGAACTAATTATCGAACTAAGATTTTTCTGAAGATTGTAAAACCTCAGCATCGATAAACTCTTCAAAAAGATCATGAACATATTTTATATCTAAAGCATTTCCAATGCTCATATTTGCAGTTTTATATATTTCATTCGAAATATGTTTTATTTGATTCTGATTGGCAATAAGTACCTGAATAGGATCAATATCTTCAACATTAAACTTACCTTGAGATTTTTTCAGGATAGCCAGATTATTATTTATTATTTGTTTTATTCGTTTATGCGATTGTGTAACTGTAGACAATCGATGTCCTATAATACCAATTACCTCGCAGGTTTCTGCATCAATTACCGGACATCCTGAATTACCTTGTTTAATACTTGAATCAATCTGTAGATATTTTAAGCCATTAGTATCAAAAAATACGGAAGAAATAATTCCTTGTTTTATAGCTAAATTCTCTCGGTCGATTTGATAACCCAATAAAGCTATTGGCTTCCCTATATTAATCTTTTCGGATGGATGTTTTAGTTTTAAAGATTTAATCTTACTAAACTCATCAAAATCAATATTAATTGCTGCAAATGGAGTTTTTTTATTATCAATATTCTTGATAATACGCTGCTTTAATTCACTCATCGGTATTTTAACACTTGCTTCCTCAGTGAATCCATCATCTTTTATAAACCGAATACAAACCTCACTGGCTTTATAAATCTTGTAAATATAATCGTCAGTAATTAAAAAATTGCCGTTAACTTTAAAACCAGTCATTGAAATAATTTTTATCCCAGAAGAACTGTAGAAATCTAACTGGCATACTGCATTTTGACATTTTTTCCAAACGGTATAGTACATAAGCTTGTTGGGTTTTATTAGGTTTTTATTTGGGATGTTTATTTTTGCATCTCAAAAACTTTGTGCTCAAATAGCTTTGAAATTAATTGATCCATTATTTCGTGCTCAGTAGAAATAATGTTCATATCCTTAACTACCCTTGTATTTTCGAATGAAATATCATTCCCGTCAACTAGTATTTCTATTTTATAACCACAATCTTCTTTTGTTGTCCACCGATTAATAATGCCATCAGGAGTAGAATAAATTTTATGATACAAAACAAGTGTTAATTCATTTTCCTTTCCTTTTACCCTTACATCAATATTAAGTAAATTCATTTTTAAGATTTGAGTTTAGGTTAATTTATAGAATGATTTTAAGGTTACTTACAAAAATTTAATACACGATTTTAAAAAAACAGCGTAACAATCGAAAACAAAACAATAACAACTACATCGAAAGAATAAACAGTTAAAATTTTATTTCTTATTGCGTAAAAAAGTTTCTTCATTCAAATAAAATTTTATAATTTCCCGTTTCTTTTTGATAAGGCTAAAGTAAATATTTATAAGAAAGAAAAAATAGTGACTTTTTTATCGTATGGATTTCAAAAATAACCGTATGTATTTTAAAAATAACCGTATTTTAGGCCATTGCTTTAATCCAAAAAACAGAAAGTGTTCATAATCGAACACTGCATGTCCCGTTTTCGGGCACTATAAATAGATGTTAAAAAAAAGGGTAAACTCAATATGCTAAATATCAATAAATTATTAACTTTGGCACAAATTGTGAATAAACAAAGCAAATATTGTGGAATAATTAAAAATAATCTCATGAATATGAAATTGCATCAAATAATCTTAGCATTAGTAATTACAATCGTTTCGCTTCATTCTTTAAAAGCCCAGGAAGTATGGTCGCTAAGAGATTGTATCGATTATGCCATTGACAATAACCTAACGGTAAAAAGACAAGAACTGTCAGCAGAAATTGCAGAAAAGAACTTTAATCAATCAAAAATAAATTTATTACCGAACTTAAATGTACGTGGCGAACATTATTACAATGCAGGAAAAGCAATTAATTATGAAACGTATCAATATGTAAACGAAAATTTTCAAGGAGGAAGTGTTAATTTATCTTCTGAAGTTAATTTATTCAATGGGCTTCAAAATTTTAATAATATAAAAAAATCGAAATTAGATTTAATGGTTCAACTGGAAAACGTTGAGAAAGCTAAAAATGATATTACATTAAATATTACTACAGCTTATTTACAAATATTACTTAATAAAGAATTAGTTGATAACGCAAAAGAGCAACTAGAGGTTACCTTAGAACAAATTGAAAAAACAAAAAAACTCGTTGAAATTGGAAATGCAGCCAAAGGAGATTTACTTCAAATACAAGCACAAGCAGCTGTTGAACGTGCTGACTTAACCAATAAGGAAAACAACCTTAAAATAGCATATTTAGACTTAACCCAGCTATTAAATCTAGAGAGTACCGAGGATTTTGAAATAGAGTTTCCTTTAATTCCGGATATAACATCTGAAGAAAATTATAATGTTGCTGAAGTATACGATAATGCTTTAGAAATTTTACCCGAAATAAAAGGTGCCAGGTTACAAGTTGAAAGCTCAAAGAAAAATCTTGCGATATCAAAAGGACAATTAAGTCCAACATTATCAGCAGGATATCAATATGGCTCCAGATATAATGAGCTAACTAATAAAATTGAAGATGCAACGGTAATTCTTTCCGAAAGCCCTACAGGAGTTACTGAAAGTGGAGAAAATATATTTAATTACATGACTCGTAATATTTATGCAAGTGATTACCCTTATATAGAACAAATTAACGATAATGCAAACCACATGCTTTATGCCTCTTTGCGTATTCCTATTTTTAATCGCTGGCAAAATAAAACAGCCATAGAACAGGCTAAAATCAACCTTGCCGATTCGAAATTAAATCTGGATTTACAAAAGCAAAATGTTTACAAAAACATTCAGCAAGCACAGGCACAAGCTACTGCAGCGCTAGAACGTTATAAGGCCAACCTGGAATCGGCACAATCTATGGCTGAAGCTTTCAGATATACCGAACAAAAATACGAAGTTGGGATGGTCGATATTATTGAATACAAATCGGCTAAGAATGAATATAACATTGCTTTGTCGAATGTTTCACAAGCTAAATATGAATTTATTTTCAGAAAAAAGATATTAGAATTCTATAAAGGAGAGCAAATTGAACTATAAAAATTTCATGGTGAAATTTAGGGGTTTATCTAATTATTCAACGATTTTATTGTTTAGGATTAATTAGTTGGTTTTTAATTTAAGTTTGCTTTTTATAAAGTTCAGGGTTTTCCCGGGCTTTTTTTAAAAAACTTTTTCTAAACACTTAAAAGGAACCTTTTGTTTTGGATATTGAATATCGCCGGTTTGAGAAAATCCCATCTTTTCGTATAATTCAATTAGCTTTTGATTCGTGCTTGTTACATCAAGTCGTACTGATTTATAGTTATTTTCTTGTGCAAATTTCTCAACAAATTTAATTAACTTTTGGCCTATTCCTTTACGCTGCCAGGTTGGAAATACGGCAATTCGATGTATTACAATAAATTTTCCATCATTGTTTTTCCAAGCTACATCATAAAAAACTTCATCTTGATTTTCATCAAAAGTAATAGTAGCTACAGGAACACCCTTATTTATCATTAAATACAAAGATTCTTTTTCAATTTCCTCCATTAATCGACGAGTATCGGGATAAGAAATATTCCACTGATAAATATTGTTTTTATTAAAATCTTCAATACATTGCCGCAATAAATACATGATCTCAATTAAGTTCTCTGATATGGCTTTTTGTATATGCATCTTATTTTTTAAGGCCTTTTAATAATCAATATAAAACAAATGTAAACATTTATTTAAATTTGTTATTCAAAAATAAATATAAAAACAAATTCTAAAATTAAAAAATTAAAATTATCTTAATAATTTATTACGATAAAAATCGTTACTTTTTTACACAATTAACAGCGTCAAATGAAATCAATATTCCAAAATATTTTAATTTTAATTATCATAACATTAATCATCGCTTGTGAAAAAGAAAATTTTTATGATGATTCAGAAATAATATTAGAATTTTCGCAAGATACCATCATGTTCGATACCATTTTTACAACTATTGGCACATCAACAAAATATCTAACGGTAAAAAACCCTTACACTAAAACGGTGAAAATTTCATCCATTTACCTTGCCGGGGGGAATAATTCACCTTATAGAATAAATCTTGATGGCTTTTCTGGAACAAAACTGGATAATTATGAAATAAAAGGTAAAGACAGCCTATATATTTTTGTTGAAGTAACCATTGATCCTAATAATTCAGATTTACCACTGGTAGTTAACGATTCAATTATCTTTTCGTATAAAAGCAATACGCAAGATGTTAATCTTGTTTCATGGGGACAAGATGTAAACTTGATTAATGGAGAAGAAAATGGAATTATTCAGGGTACTCAATACTGGACAAATAACAAACCTTACCTAATCTACAATTCGATGTTAATTGACACAAACAGTACTTTAACCATTGCACCCGGAACAAAATTGCATTTTCATAAAAACTCGCGGCTTTATGTTTTAGGGACAATTATTGCCGATGGTACTTTTGAGGAACCTATTATTTTTCAAGGAGACAGACCCGAAGAGGATTATGAGGATATACCAGGCCAATGGGATGGTATTTGGATTATGGCCGGAAGTAATAACAACTTTTTTGATTTTACAGAAATAAAAAATGCCATTATCGGGATACAGGTTGATACGCTAGCCAATGAATTAAAACCTACGCTTCAATTATCGAACAGTAAAATTTTAAACATGACTGCTATTGGGCTGTATGCCCAGGGTTCAACAATTGAAGCCCATAACAACGTAATTGGCAACTGTGGCCAACTTGCTGTAGCACTTACTATCGGTGGCTCGTATTCGTTTTATCATTGTACTATTGCCAATTATTGGGGATATTCAATCCGAACCACCCCCTCGGTGTTACTTAACAATTATTATATTGATGTAGATAATAACATACAAACCAGGCCTTTGAATAAGGCTATATTTGGCAATTGTATTATCTATGGTAATAAAGAATCAGAATTATTTTTAGATAAAGAAGAAACGGAAAATTTTAATTTTTTATTTGATCATACGCTGATAAAAGTTGATGAAGATTTCTCAACAGCTGATAATAACTATTTTAAAAATATAATTGTAAATAATGATCCTAAATTTCAATCTCCTTACGATAATAATTATGAGCTGGACACATTATCAGTTGCAAAAGATTATGGAAGCCTTGAATATGGGAATTTATTTCCACTCGATATAAATCTAAACAATCGCATAAACGATAATGGCCCTGATTTAGGTGCTTTTGAACGAATTGAAACCCAATAATGATGAAAAAAATTCTATTGCCTCTATATATTTTATTCTCTGTTTTCATTGGAAAAAATATCTATGCACAATATACTGAAGATGCATATAAAATAATGTTTTATAACGTTGAAAACCTGTTCGATACTGAGAACGACAGCTTAAAAAACGATGAAGAATTTTTACCCGATGGTGACAGATACTGGACAAAATCAAAATATTTTAATAAGCTAAATAATATTTATAAAGTAATTGTAGCGGTGGGCAAATGGAATCCTCCGGCAATTGTTGGCATTTGTGAAATTGAAAACCGCAAAGTACTTTCTGATTTGGTTACAAAAACACCATTAGTAAAATTCGAGTATCAGATAGTGCATCACGAATCGCCCGACAGAAGAGGAATTGATGTTGGTTTATTATACCGAGAAGAATTATTTCAACCGGTATTTAACAAAGTAATATCCGTAAACTTTCCGGACAATCCTGATTATAAAACCCGTGATATTTTATATGTTAAAGGGATTGCCAATAATACCGACACATTACATATTTTTGTAAATCACTGGCCTTCGCGATGGGGTGGACAGCTTGAGTCAGAACCAAACAGGATAACGGCTGCACAAACATTAAAAAATACCGTAGACTCAATTTTTAATATTAACCCTCATTCCAATATTATTATTACTGGAGATTTTAACGATACGCCGGTAAATAAAAGCTTAAAAGATATTTTACAGGCAAATCTCAACTTTGAATCCTTTGAACATAATAAACTTTACAATGCATCCTATTATTTACAACAAACACAAAATGTTGGAAGCCACAAATATCAGGGAGAATGGGCTATGCTTGACCAGTTTATAGTTTCTGGATATTTGTTAAATGAAGAAAATGATGTTTTTACCACCCTAAATGATGTACACGTATTTAATAAAGATTTTTTACTGGAACCCGATGAAAGTTTTTACGGTTACAAACCAAACAGAACATTTATAGGCTATAAATACAATGGAGGTTACAGCGATCACCTGCCTATCTACCTAATTTTAAATTTTAATCAATAAAACAAAAAACATAATATGAATTAACCATTTCACCAATCTCTTTATTAATTTTCCTCTGGCTTTAAACCAAGTTCTTTCCCTTTTTTTAGCATAAATCCATAAGCTTCCTGGTAATTATTTTTTATTTCGCCATCCAATATAGCCTCTTTAATGGCATTTTTAATATCACCAACCAGTTTACAGGGTTTTATTCCAAAAGTTCTAATAATCTCTTTACCAGAAATGGGCGGTTGAAAATTCCGAACGGCATCTTTTTCCTCAATCTCAACCAGTTTTTGTTCTACCAGCTTCAAATTTTTCAAATGTTTTTTTAGGGTATATTCATTTTTAGAAGTAATATCAGCCCTGCATAAAATCATTAAATCATCAATATCGTCACCCGCTTCAAAAAGCAACCGCCGAACAGCAGAATCAGTTACTTCATCCTGCGATAAAACAATGGGGCGCAAATGCAACTGAACTAATTTCTGCACATATTTCATTTTATCATTTAACGGTAATTTTAACCGTTTAAAAATCGAAGGGATCATTTTTGCTCCTAAACGATCATGGCCGTGAAAAGTCCATCCAACTTCTTCGGAGAAACGTTTAGTTTTAGGTTTAGCAATATCATGCAACAATCCTGCCCACAATAACCACAAATTGTCGGTTCTTTTTCTAATATTGTCCACGACTTCGATAGTATGCAAAAAATTATCTTTATGTTCTCTGCCTTTTTTTGTCTCCACACCTTTCAACCTGGTTAATTCAGGTAAAAATTCTTCTAATAAACCCGTATCATCCAAATACTTAAAACCAATGGATGGTTTAGGTGATTGTAAAATTTTATTTACCTCATCCAGAATGCGCTCTTTCGACAGAATACTAATACGATTTTTATTTTTACGGATTGCCGTGTATGTTTCCTCTTCAATTTTAAAATTTAGCTGTGCTGCAAACCGAATAGCACGGAACATCCGTAATGGATCGTCAGAAAATGTGGTGTTAGGAATTAGTGGAGTACGAATAATTTCATTTTTTAAATCATCCAGTCCATCAAAAGGATCAACCAATAGTCCATAATTCGATTTATTTAAACCAATCGCTAACGCATTTATCGTAAAATCTCTTCGTTTTTGGTCATCTTCAAGGGTCCCATCTTCAACAATAGGTTTGCGAGAACTTTTTCGATACGACTCTTTTCTGGTTCCAACAAACTCAATCTCCAAATCATCGTATTTAAACATTGCTGTGCCAAAATTCTTAAACACACTTACTTTTAAGGTTGGACTAATTTCATAAGCAACTTCATTGGCTAATTTTATTCCACTCCCTTCGGTAACAATATCAATATCTTTCGATGGCCTTTTTAATAAACAATCTCGAACAAAGCCACCAATTACAAAAGTTGGCAACTTGTTTTTATCGGCTACATCAGAAATAATTTTAAAAATTTTATTATTAAGACATTTCTTCATATGTATATATGACAATTTATTGAATTACATGACAAAATTACAACTATTTACATTTTATTTGAACTATTTGGCCTATTTTAATGTTTGGAATATTGTTTGATAAGTTATCATAAATTCATATATTTAGTATTTTAGAAATATAAATATTTTAATCAATAACTAATAAAATTAAAAAAGTAATGCTAGAACATTTAACAAAAGAAACATTTAAGGAAAAGGTTTTTAATTGGGAAGAAAATAAAGATTGGAAGTTTGAAGGTAATTTACCCTGTTTAATCGACTTTTATGCTGATTGGTGTCAGCCTTGTAAAATGGTAGCTCCTATTTTAGAAGAATTATCAGAGGAATACAAAGGAAAAATTAATATTTATAAAGTAGATACAGAAGATCAGCAGGAATTAGCAGCGATGTTTGGAATCAGAAGTATTCCATCGTTACTTTTCGTTCCTAAAGACGGACAACCACAAATGGCACAGGGTGCATTACCCAAAGATTCGTTAGTAAAAGCGATGAAAGATGTACTTAATGTTGAAGAAAACTAAACATTTATTAGACTCAATATGATTAAAGCCGGCATTTTTGCTGGTTTTTTTGTTTATATCAAAAATTAGGTTTACATTTGAACCATCCAATGGGGTGCCAAATATTACAGGCTGAGATCATACCCTTCGAACCTGGTCCGGGTAATTCCGGATAGGGAAAAAGAGTAAATCAATAATTTCCCATTGTTTTTATTATAGTTGATTTGTATTGTTTGCTTATAGAGTAAGTAAACGTAATCATTATTTATAAAAACAATGATTTATCTGAGGCCTCAGATCATTCTGTAAGTCATTCAGTACATCAACTATCCAAATGTAATAATCTATAAAAATTAAAAACAATGAAACGGATAGTATTTATTTTTCTTTTAACATTTTTTATTTTACCTGCTTATGCTCAACAAACCATTTCTGGAGTGGTAAAGAATCAACAAGGCGAACCTCTTGTAGGTGCAAACGTTACCATAAAAGAAACATACAGAGGAACAGCAACCAACACCAATGGAGAGTTCAAATTATCAAAATTAAAACCAGGCCGGTATACCTTTAACATCTCATATATTGGTTATAACACACTTGAAGATACTATTGAAGTTAGTGGATCCAAACATTTAGAATTTATTCTTGAGCCATCAAACATCCTTACCGACGAGGTAATTATAAAAGCTACGAGAGCAAAAATTGATGATCCGGTATCTTTTACCAATATCTCCAATCGTCAGATTAAAGAAAACAATTTTACACAAGACATCCCTTATTTGCTCAGCCGTACACCTTCTATTGTTGCTACATCGGATGCTGGTACAGGGGTAGGTTATACCTATTTTAGAGTTCGAGGAACCGATATAAACCGGATAAACATTACCGTAAACGGGATTCCGGTGAACGATGCAGAGTCACATGGCGTTTGGTTTGTAAATATGCCCGACTTATTGTCCTCGGTAAATAACATCCAGATACAACGTGGCGTAGGGACTTCTACACAAGGAGCTGCTTCGTTTGGTGCAACACTAAACTTACAAACCAAAACCTATCATAAAGATGCTTATGCAGAAATAAATTCGTATGCAGGTTCTTTTAACACTTTTAAAAACTCAGTAAGTTTTGGCACAGGTTTGCTTAACAATAAATTCACCTTTGACGGACGCTTATCAAAAGTTACCTCCGATGGGTTTATCGACAGAGCCTCGTCTGACCTTAAATCATTTTATTTATCCGGAGCATATCATTCCAGCAATAGTATTTTAAAAATTAATATCATTTCGGGTAAAGAAAAAACTTATCAGGCATGGAACGGTATCCCAAAAGTCCGGCTTGAAGATGATTATGAAGGAATGCAGCGTTATCTTGATCATTGGTTAATTGACGAAGAAGAATATAACCATATGATTAATTCAGATAGCCGCACCTATAATTTATATACCTATGATAACGAAACCGATAATTATCAACAAGACCATTATCAATTATTTTATTCATACGAAATAAATCCTGATTTTCATATAAATACAGCATTGCATTATACACGTGGACGAGGTTTCTACGAACAATATAAAAAAGACCGTGACTTTGAAGATTACCTCCTCGACAATATAATCATAGGAAATGATACGATTACAAGCACTAACCTTATCCAACAAAAATGGCTCGACAATCATTTTTATGGAGGAATTTTCTCTGTTGATTACAAACAGGATAAATACGAAATAACTGTAGGCGGAGGATGGAATAAATATATTGGTGATCATTTTGGAGAAATAATTTGGGCAAAATATACCAGTAATGGAGATATGAGACATCGCTGGTACGAAAATGATGGGACCAAAAAAGATTATAACATTTATACCAAAATGAAATATCACTTTTCATCACAGTTAAGTACCTACATTGATTTACAATACAGACATATAGATTACGAAATGGATGGTATAGATGATGATCTGCGAGATATTACCCAAACCCATGATTTTAAATTTTTTAACCCTAAACTGGGATTATTCTATGAGATAAACGATTTACATTCGAGCTTCTTTACCTTTGCAGTTGCCAATCGAGAACCCAACCGAACCAATTATAAAGATGCCGATCCTTACCGCCCGGAACCTACTCATGAAACACTTTACGATCTCGAATTGGGATATAATTTCAATTCAACAAACAAATATTTGCAAACGAACATTTATTATATGTACTATAATAACCAACTGGTTTTAACCGGAAAAATAAATGATGTAGGCTCAGCAATTATGACCAATGTTGACGAAAGTTATAGGTTAGGATTAGAACTTTCAGGTGGAATCAAAATTTTCAACCAATTAAAAGTAGATGCAAATATTACCTTTAGTAAAAATAAAATTGCTGATTTTACAGAATATGTTGATAATTGGGATACAGGAGGCCAGATAGAAAGAAATCTGGGACAAACAGACCTCTCCTTTTCGCCAGAAATAGTTGCAAATAGTACAATTGCATATGATATTACAAAAAATTTTAGCACTGAATTTATCTCAAAATATGTTGGCAAACAATATATCGACAATACATCAAACGACGAACGTGTTATTGACCCCTACTTTGTTAATGATTTAAAGTTAAGTTATACTTTTCATACAAACACGGTAAAAGAAATAAAAATAAACCTGATGGTTAATAATATCTTTAACCATAAATACGAATCTAATGCATGGGTTTACCGATATATTTTAAGTGGGGAGGAATATGTTATGGATGGATATTTCCCTCAGGCAGGAATAAACTTAATGGGTGGTTTAACCTTAAATTTTTAATCTTTTTTATTAAAAATATCGGCACATATTTTTGTTCCGATATTTTTTGATTAATGTAAACAATCCAAAAGGCAGAATCCATAATAGATTCCTGAAATTCACCACTTAAGAAACAATAAAAACATCATTTTATTTATTTTTTTTTGAAACAAAAAGGGGATGTTATTCGTTAAATATTATAAAGAAAGAAAGTTTGTGTACTTACAAATATTAAATGTCTGAAGTAGATTTTTTGTCAAGGGTACAATTTTTTTCATTTAAATTTTAGGTTTAATTTTTAGGGTATTAAGAAAGTCAGGAACATCAGGTTTCTGGCTTTTTTAATGATAGGTTTCATAACTTTTATCTATTTTTGCAGAAAGGAATAACCCATCATGATGAAACCGGTAATTTTAACTATTCTCATACCACTACTTTTTTTTTCATGTACTGAAAAAAAAACAAATAAACACCCTAATGTTTTTCGCTACAATGAATCAAAAGGGATAGCTACGCTCGATCCGGCTTTTGCCAAAAGCCAGGTGCTTATTTGGCCGGTAAACCAGATTTTCAACGGACTGGTTCAAATGGACAATCAGCTATCGATAAAACCATGCATTGCCAAATCATGGGAGATATCAAAAAACGGAAAATTATATACATTTTTTTTAAGGAAGGATGTCCGGTTTCATCATTCAAAGGCATTTCCCGGTGGAAAAGGACGAATCGTAACCGCACATGATTTTGAGTATAGCCTCAACCGGATTACAAATCCCAAAACAGGATCACCCGGAGCATGGATATTTAACCAGGTGGCAGAAAACGGTATTGCTGCCATAAACGATACTACGCTGCAAATTAAACTTAAAAACTCTTTTCCTGCTTTCTTGGGGCTGCTAACGATGCCCTATTGTTCTGTTATACCCAAAGAAGCCATAGATTATTACAACCAGGATTTCAGAAACCATCCGGTAGGTACCGGGCCTTTTCAATTTAAGTTCTGGAAAGAAGGCGAAAAACTCATTCTCACTAAAAACCCAAATTACTTTGAAAAAGATAAAAGAGGAAACCCATTGCCTTTTCTCGATGCAATATCTATTACTTTTATCAACGATAAGCAATCGGAATTTTTAGAATTTTTAAAGGGGAATATCGATTTTATTTCAGGTCTAAGCCCTGCAAATAAAGATGAGTTAATAACCCGAAATGGCCGATTAAATCCTAAATACGAAGGCAAAATTAAAATGATTTCGCAACCTTATCTAAACACTGAATACCTGGGCTTTTTGCTCGACACAACCAAAATATCCAATAAAGAATCACCAGTAATAAATAAAAAAATCCGACAAGCCATAAATTATGGATTCGACCGAAAAAAAATGATGAAATACCTGCGTAATAATATTGGAACACCAGCTACTAATGGATTTATCCCTAAAGGAATGCCTTCGTTTTCGGATAATGTTAAAGGGTATGAATATAACCCCGGAAAAACAAGAACATTATTACAAGAGGCCGGCTATCCAAACGGGAGAGGCCTGCCTCCGATAAATCTAACCACTACCAGTGATTATCTTGATTTGTGTGAATATATACAGCAAGAACTTTCGCAATTTGGTATTGAAATAAACATTGATGTTAGCACAGGGGCTACATTCCGAGAAATGGTAGCCAACTCAAAATTGGAATTTTTCCGTGGCTCATGGATTGCAGACTATCCTGATGCAGAAAACTATATGGCATTATTTTATAGCAAAAATTTTAGCCCAACAGGCCCAAATTATACGCATTATGCAAACAAATCATTTGATCATCTTTACCAAAAAGCAATGGATGAAACCATTGATTCTATTCGATATAAATTGTACCAACAAATGGATCGTATAATTATTAATGATGCTGCGGTTGTACCCCTGTATTACGACGAAGTGGCCCGATTTGTACATCATAACGTTAATGGATTTGAAAGTAATCCGATGAATTTATTAATTTTAAAATACGTTTCTAAAACCAACGAATGAATATGTTTATTGTTGCCGACAGCGGAGCGACCAAAACAAACTGGTCAATTATTGATAAGGGAAGCGTAATCTATTCCTTCAGAACAAAGGGGTTCAATCCATATTTTATTAATAGTACAACAATTACTCAAGAACTAACACACACTTTTCCCGAAGATATAAATCAAGAAGAGATTCAATGCATTTACTTTTATGGTGCCGGATGTTCTTCATCACAAACGAAACAAATTATATTAAAAGGGTGCAATAATTTTTTTCCCAGAGCAAAAATAACCATTGAAAGTGATTTACTCGGAGCTGCCAAAGCTATATTCCTTAATCAAAAAGGAATTATTGCCATTATGGGTACCGGCTCAAATACAGGAATTTACAATGGGAAGCTAATTACTCATCAAATTAATTCGCTTGGGTTTGCTTTGGGCGATGAGGGAAGCGGTGCTCATTTAGGAAAATTGCTTATGATTGATTATTTGCATAACAATTTACCCAGGGATTTAAAAATAGATTTTGAGAAAAAATTTGCGTTGAGCAATACTGATATTATTTACTCGATTTATAAAAAAACATCGCCAAGTAAATTTTTAGCTTCGTTTACTCCCTATATTATCGAAAAGAAAAATCATCCTCATGTTAAAAATCTAATTCAGCAATCAATACAAGAGCTTTTCGAAAAATATATTTGTAAATATCTCGATCACAAAAATTACTCTTTAGGTTTTGTTGGTTCAGTAGCTTATTACTTGAAACCTGAACTAAAACATACCGCTCAAATTTACGGGATCAACATCAAAAAAATTATTAAAGAGCCAACAGAAAAGCTGATAGAATATCATACTAAAACTGTGTAGTACATTGACAAAATCCGGAACTTTTACGAAGGAATACCATGAAAACTTATCGAATTTAATGGAAGCAAAATTCAGACAACTATTATTGGTAAAAAACAATGATTTCAAAGTTATAGAAGGTGGTTTTTTCAGGGGGCAGTATCAACAGATAAATATACACTGGTTGACTGCTCTGTTGCTTCCGGTTTCGATTTTTAAAATTTTCATTTATTGACAATAATTTAAAATCTTTGGAAATTATAAAAACTAAGTTCCCCTGTTATATAAATATGAAAGCGATAAATTTAAATGGCAGAATAATTAACCATGATTTTAGAATAAAAACACTTTACACACATTTGGGGATACTACAATTTTTATTTTTTTGTTAAGGTTGATAAAATCATTTCACAATTGAAAATGGATTTGTATATTAGCACTTTAACCTCCTTGAATTAATAAATGAAAACAAAAATAATTATACTGCTATTACTTATAATTTTTGCTGACAAAGCAATATATGGGCAAGAGCCTGATACTCTTGATCGCCCAAAAATTGGATTAGTACTAAGCGGTGGAGCAGCAAAAGGGATTGCTCATATTGGTGTTTTAAAAATTCTTGAAGAAATTGGAATTACTCCTGATTATATTACAGGAACCAGTATGGGGGCTGTAGTTGGTGGTTTATATGCGTTAGGTTATTCTGCTGAAGAGATTTCTGAGTTAAATCAGAATGCCAATTGGGAAATGTTGTTGTCTGATCGTATTCCTTTAAATGAAGTGGTATTTGAGGAAAAAACAGAATATAAGCGATATATTATTGGTATACCAATTCGAAACTACAAATTTAAGTTACCTTCTGGTTTTATTGAAGGGCAACAACTTGAAAGGTTTTTTGCCGAATTAATGTGGTCTTTACCTGAGCAGGAAAGTTATGATAGCTTGCCAATTCCTTTTCATTGCATAGGAGTAGATCTTATTAGTGGAGAAACAATAGAGTTTCAATCAGGAAATGTTGCAGAAAGCATACGAGCCAGTATGTCTATTCCAAGTATATTTGCTCCTGAAAGTATAGATACGATGCTATTTGTCGATGGTGGTTTGTTTCGAAATTTCCCGGTAGACGAGGTTAAAAATATGGGTGCCGATTATGTGATTGGTGTGTATGTTGGTTTTGACGAAAAGGTTACTAAAGAAGACTTGTTTTCACTATCCGATGTACTTTCCAGGGCTACTGTATTTTATGGCATTTTTGATTCGAAAAAGCAAATGCAAAAGACAGACCTTCTTATCCAACCCAAATTGAATGGATTAGGTGCTGCCGATTTTACAAAAAATAAACAGATTGAATTATTAGGTGAGGTATCTGCTCTTGAAATTCAAGATGAGTTATATCGATTAACCGATAGCCTAAATCTTAAGAAAAGGGAGATAAAAAAAATTGATCAGCCTGAAAAAATATTTATCAAAGAGATAAAGGTTGTTAATAATCGGCCGTTTGTTGCTGATCGTTTTATAATTAAACAATCAAAAATTAAAGAAGGGAGTTATATAACTAAGGAAGATTTGTTGAAAGCCATAGATTATATTTATGGAACACAATATTTCAGGAAGGTAACCTATACGTTAGAAAAGCTTGATGATGATGCTTATCGACTATATTTTAAAGTTAAAGAAAGTACGCGTGCTTTTTTTAATTTTGCCATACATTACGATAATCAATACGGGCCAGGTATTATAACCAACCTTACGTTGCGTAATTATTTAACCACAGAATCAAGAGCAACTGTTACACTTAATATTGCAGAAAATCCTGGTGCAAGAATGAATATCTATAAATATTGGGATAAAAATCAACGTATAATGAACAATATTTTTCTTAACTGGAGTCAAAATGAGAATGGTTTATTTGAAAATACTATGGAGGTTGGAACATATCGTTTTTCTCATCTGAATTTGGGTTTTGGAACAAAATATTCAATTACCTATAATCAGCAAATTGGGGTGTTGGGGTTTTATGAGATGAATAAGCTTTATCCTCAGATAAATCTAAAAAATTATTTTAATGTACCATCATTTGATAATTATAGTTACAACGGATTTGCTTATGAGCTTTTCTATACAATGAATACTACCGACGATAACTTCTTTCCAACCAAAGGAATAAATTTGAGCATGAAATATAAATATAATTTCAAACCTTCAGCTAAAATGAAAGTTAATGAAACAGATAAATTAATTCTAAAGCAAAACGAACTATTTTCCGAATTAGTACCCGATTATAACTCTGGCAATTTTAATTTTGATGTATATTCAAATATTGATAAAAAAATAATATTCAATGTTGGTGTTTCGGCTGGATTCACCTCTTATGGTGCACCGGAATTAAGTAATTACGTTCTGGGAGGTTATGATGACAAGAACAGACGTATAAATTTTGTACCATTTGCAGGATTAAATAACGCTGAAGTTATTGTACCTAGTTATGGGCTTGTAAAAGCTTCAATAGATATTCAAGTCATTCCACGACTCTACATCACCTCCAGAGCAAACATAGGATTTTATACCAGCTCGATTGATGAGTATATTGATTATATAAAATACAGCCCATTTGAATCATACTTAAAGGGATTCTGTGTGGGAATAAGAGCAAATAGTGTTATTGGCCCTATTAATATAATGTATAGCGATAACGATTTTGATGACAAAATTCGCTGGTATGTTAATATCGGCTATCCTTTTTAGCTAACCTGCATTTTTAACGACTATAATATTCTATAATTTTAATGCACAAAAAAGCACAGATTTAAATTATGAATACTTTTTTTGCATTATGTGATCAATATTTTTGATGTTTTCAGATTTTTATAGTGTGTAAATTCGGTAAAAATTTGCTTAGTTTATGACAAAAATTTTGGCATCTGTCACTATAAATTAATAAGGTTTCAGGACTATATTGGTAAGTTGTTATGATGACAAATTAGATCCGAATTTAACATTTGAGCTCAAATCCTGAGCCAATTTGATATAACACACAGCCTGAAGCTTACACAACGAATAAACAAACGCGTCAAGGAATCTCACTCGTACAAGATTCTATCCGGTTTAATAACTAGGACCTAAGTTGAGCGATATGAGTAAAACGAAATAGCGCTTTACTTAGGCTTAACCCCGACATAGAAATTGTATGTTTTCACTGAATGAGTGAAGTAAAAACTTTACTATTTCTTCGTCGTGAGCGAGAACCTTTAGCTCATGGCCAAAGGGAATAATCGCTCAATTTGGGTAAGAATTGAAACTAATTCATTACTTTTGTAATTGGCCCTGGTATTCAGATTAATTTGCGTATTGGGTTTTTGCAATTAACTAATTGAATATCTGAGTTTTATTAGAATTTTTGTCTGATTATTACCAACAAATCATCGTAAGTTTCTTATAATTAGTTAGTTAAGCGATGTTTTTGGTTTTTTTTATCATGTACTTAGCCAAAACTGATCATAAAATTTAAAATTGTAGTATTTTGATAACAATTTTTAAACTTTTATCTTTAATTAAGCAATATAAAAATAAATCCGATTTTATTTTATGAGAACCTGTATTATTATTGATGATGAGAAGAATGCAAGAGAAGCCTTAGAGAAAATCATCCAGCGTTATTTTAATTCTCAGCTGCAAATTGTTTTTATGGCCGATTCGGTTAAAGAAGGTGTTTTTACCATTAATAAATACAGGCCCGACATTGTTTTCCTGGACATTGAAATGCCTGAAGAAAATGGTTTTAAGCTATTCGACTATTTTGATATTTACAATTTCGAGGTAATTTTCACCACTGCATATAAACAATATGCCATAGATGCCATAAAATTTGCAGCACTGGATTACTTACTTAAACCCATTAATTATATTGATTTACGTGAAGTACTTACCCGGTTGGAGAAAAAACATAAACAATCTTCGAATACTGAACAAATAGAAGCCTTTTTAAGTACATTTAGTGACAATGGGAATTTCAATAAAATTGCTCTTCCCACACTTGATGGTTTTCAATTAGAAAAAGTGAATAATATTGTATATTGTCAAGCAGAGGAAAGTTATACTAAAATATTTACAAACCGTAATGAGGCTATACTGGTAGCAAGAAATTTAAAAAATATTGAAGAGATGCTACCCGAAGAGCTTTTTTTTCGAATTCATAAATCGCACCTCGTAAATATGAACTATATTAAATCGTATAGTAAAATCGATGGGTATAAAATAAAACTTGACAATGGCATTGAACTGGATGTAGCTACTCGCCGAAACGAAGAATTCTTAAAAGCATTAACTAAAGATAAGCGACTGAAAAAAGAATGAGAAAAATAATCCTGATTAGTATTTTTAGTACGCTCTTATTTATCCAAAATACAGTAGGACAACATTTTTATACCCGTAATTACACTATCAATGATGGATTACCTGACAATACGATCAATACGATATACAAAGATTGCAAAGGCTTTTTGTGGATAGGTACCAATGCTGGAGTAGCAAAATTCGATGGTAATATCTTTGATATTAAAACAACCATTGATGGACTTGCCGGAAATCAAGTTGTCTCAATTACAGAAGATAACAACGGAAATTTATGGTTTGGATGTAACAATGGGGGGATTTCTATTTATAACGGAGTTAGGATTCATTCTTTCACTAAAAATGACGGACTTATTAGCAATAAAATCACAACGCTAAAATATTTTGAAAAATTTAATTTGCTTTGCATTGGAACCGAGAATGGATTATCTGTATATAATGGAGAAGATTTTTTCTCTTTCCCCAAAAAATCAATTATTCCTAATCAACGTTTTTATATTACCTCATTTTTAGCAACCAACCAATCTATTTATGTCTTTACCAACGACAAGGGAGCTTATAAACTTGACATTAACAATTATGAAATAAAACATTTGCCAGTTACTCATCCATTATTTTACAGCTCGGTTTCGGCATCGCATATTACTAAAAAGAAAGACACATTAATTGGAATAAACCATGCTGGATTTAAGCTTGTTGGGAAAGAAAATAAATTTATCATTGACACATTAGGGTATATTGCTGATTTTGCTGAGGATGATAATAATAATATTTGGATCGCAGTAGATAATCGATTTAGAAATACAGGAGGATTATATCAGTATAAAAACAATAAACTAATATATTACAATAATTATTTAAATATAAAATCTAAAAATATATCTGCTTTAGCGTATGATAAAAAAGAAAAAATATTGTGGATGGGTACAGAAAATAATGGTTTATACATGTATCCTAAAATAAATTTTACCTACTATCAACCTCAAGCTTTTGATATTAATAATTTCCCGGTAAATAATATATTAATTGATAACAACAATCATTTATGGTTTGCAACATCACAAAGTGTGGTAGAAATTCTTCCTGATCAAACCTGTAAAACCTACCCGTTTTCTTTATTTGAAAAGCAATTTCATCAGTTTGCAAAAAATGAAATTAAAATAAAATATTACTACCTAAAAGATCCAACCGGGTCGTACGAAAAATACGAACGTTTGATAAAAAAAGGAAAGTATCCTTATCCTAATCCTTACTTAACTCATGAAAATGACAAAAAAATAATTATTCCTGCAACCAGCTTGTACAAACCGCTAAAATACGATGTGTTAGTAAACAAAAAGTTAAGCAAACTTAACACCTTAAGAAAAGATCAAAACGGGAACATTTGGATAGGCAGTAATGTTGGTTTATTTAAAATTTCGAAGAATAAACTAACCGTAAAATACTACGATCTTGAGGCTGTTGGCTTATCAAATTTTGTGTTTGGCCCAAAAAATGAATTAATTGTGACAAGCTGGAAAGATGTTTTTGTTTATCCACAAATTGAAAAAAACTTAAAAAGAAAAGTATTTAATTATTTTGATGGTGTGGCACCCGTAAATATTAAACGAATTAAAATTCATAATGATAAAATATGGTTAATTAGTAAAGATAATGGAATCTTTCTTTACAACAGAGGACATTTCCGATCGTTTTCCAATAAATCATCAGAAATAAACTCTTTTAATGATGTATGCTTTGACAAAACAGGGAATACTATTATAGGAGATGATAATGGAATAATATATATCACAACATTAAAAAATGATTCTATTTTTACTCAGTTTCATATTAGTAAAAAGAATGATTTACTGGGAACAAGTATTAGATGGCTAAATTGCACAGAGGACAATTATTTAATTGCCGGAACAAACTCGGGAATTAACATTCTAAATTTAAACTCCCTGTATCAAACAGGAGAAATATCACTTAAAAAAATTGAGCATAGCCATGGATTTAAAGATTATTCAGGAGAAATATCGCTTATTCACAAGGACGAAATATGGATTGGTACACACAATTACTTAATAAAAGGAAAAATCCAAGACCTTTTAAAATCTACGGGTGGTGATTTTAATTTTTATTTAAAGTCAATACAAATAAATAACAACTCTACAAACACATTAAATGATTCTTTAGCTTATTATCAAACGTTAACATTCAAAAAAGAGTTGGTTTTTCCTTCGCATAAAAATTCAATTGCTTTCGACTTTGATATCATACGATTTATGGATTATGATAACATTAAGTTTAGATATAAATTAGAGGGGCTTTCCGAGGAGTGGTCAGAAATAACCAAAGAACGCCGTGCAGCTTTTCAGAATTTAAGTCCGGGGAGTTACTGTTTTAGAGTAAAAGCTATTAATACAACTAATTTTAATAGTACAAAGGAGTTGTCTGTAAATTTTAAAATTAAACCTCCATTTTGGGCAAATTGGTGGTTTTACGTTCCTACTACAATATTTATGATATTTCTTATTTGGCTAATCATCTTTTTAAGAACAAGACAGATAAAGAAACGCGAAAGAAATTTAGCCGAAATTTCAGAAAGAATTGCCGAATTTGAGATGAAAGCTTTACGAGCACAAATGAACCCTCATTTTATTTTTAATGCGATTAACTCTATTCAGAACTATATGCTTGATAATGATATTGATGCTGCGCTAGGTTATTTATCTGATTTTGCTAAATTAATTCGAATAACCCTCGATAATGTTGTTAAGAAAAAAGTTACGCTCGAAGAAGAATTAAACTATTTAAAATTTTATTTAAACTTAGAAAAAATGAGATTCGATAAGCATTTCGACACAGAAATTATTCTTCCGAAAGAGTTTGAACAACGCAAAATTGAAATTCCGCCCATGTTAATCCAACCATTTGTAGAAAATGCCATTAAACATGGTTTTATTTATAAAAAAGAGGATGCTAAATTAAAACTTGAATTTAAAATTATTAATGAAGATATACTACAGTGCATTATAGAAGATAATGGTATTGGAAGACAAAAATCAAGAGATTTAAACCGGAAAAATAATAAATCACATCAGTCAAAGGGCAGCTTTATTACCCATGAACGATTAAGGCTATTAAATAATACGCAACCACGCAAAGGGTATAATATAAAAACCACAGACTTATATGACGAATATAATCTGCCTTGTGGCACCAGGGTTGAAATTACAATCCCAATATAAAAATGCAGTAGTGATAAATAAAAACCACTACTGCAACCAATTTCTCATTAATATATTATATTATTTACTTTCTAATAAATAAGGAATAAATTCTTTTCCTTCAACTTCTGCATATTTAAAGGAAGTGGGCCCATTAAAAGCCACATTATTTAATCCAATGGGGCCATAAAATTTTGCATATTTAAAATCAGCAAAATTATCGAATAAAGTATTTTCAAAATTAACTCCATTAGAAAACTCAATATATTTAAAAATAGCTTCATCCATGAATTTTGCATCCGAAAAGTCAATATAATCTGACAGCTCGGTATATTTAAAATATGCTAATTCTTCGAAGCTGCACTGTTTAAAATTTACTTTACCTTTAAATTTTGTGTATTTAAAATTTGCTTCATCATTAAATATTGAATGCTCAAAATTAGCCTTCTCAGGAAATTTAGCATATTTAAAATTTGCTTCATCACCGAAAGTTGAGTTTGAAAAATCAATATCGGAAGAAAAAACAGTATATTTAAACAAAGCTTCTTCTTCAAAAATATTCTCGGGAAATGCTGCTTTTTTGTTAAAATTAGAGTATTTCACTAAAAAATCATCCTTAAAAGTACACTTCTCAAAATACACATCATTATGGAAATGAGCAATATGTAACTCATCTTTATCATCGTCGGGCCAATAACCAATTACTTTGCCTCGAAATTCGCAATGGACAAATTTTAAAGAAGAACGAATATGATATTTGTATGTAATATCATTATTCCCAAAAAACTCCCATTCACCATCTTTCTCAACATCATTAATTAACCTAAAATCTAAATCACCAATGATAGTTGCATTTTGGTAGAAAATATCGTCTCCCTTATTTATTTTCGCAATTATTTCCTGCGCATCTACATTTACTTGTAAATAAGCAAACAAGGGTAAAACTAAAAAAATAATAGTAAGTATTCTGCTTTTCATAATTTAAACGTTTTATTGATTACATGCTAAAGACGCATTTTATCTTTTCATGCTGCATAAATTATTTTTTTAATAGCTCATTTTCAATTTTATCTAATCTGCTTTCAATATTTTGTTGGTTTTTCTTAATATCTCTTACCGACTCTAATATTTCCATCTGAATAGGATTTTGCGAGGTAAGGTTACGCATCTCTTCGCTACGGATACCATATTTTGAGTCCCAGTAACCTAACAGTAAAGCAAGAAAAATAAAAATAATAATTAACACAGGGATAGCAACATATACATGGGCAATTAAAAATTTCCCTACGCCTGTATTTTTTATCGCTCCCAAAAAAATTGTTACCATCATAAACAAATTTATGTAGCTAATATACATTTTAGAACGGTCGAGATAAACTTTCCAACGAATTAGTGATCTTTTATCTATTTTCATAACATCTAATTTTTGAGTAAAGATAGTAAAAACAAGCGATTGAGATAAAAATATAACCGGAATCTCACACATTAATCAACCGTCAATGCATCAAAGTATAAATGCAATCTGATGTTTATATGCTTAACAAAAGTGGCTGTCCAAAAAGTCAAAAATCATCGTCATTCCGAAGAGAAACGACGAAGGAACCGAAATTGGGTAAGCAATGAGCTCAGCGAAGCTAATCTGTTGATTATCAATCCAAGAAGATTAACTTCGTTGAGCTTGCACTTCGTGCTGCGGTTCCTTCACTTCCTGCCTGCCGGCAGGCAGGGCGTTCGGAATGACTTTTTCAAACCTTTTTGGACAGCCACTTTATATTAACTTTCTTTTAAACCTACCCTTTTTAATGCCTGTAGTAAATTTTACTTACTACCTGCCAACCTTTATCAAATTTATACAGCTGAAGATAATCGGTAAATAAAAGCTGCTGATTTCGATACAGTTCAATTTTTGCCATAGCCGCATTGCCTGTAACATCAATCAGTAAATATTTACAAGTTATCTTTTGCTCATCGGTTGGAGGAGAAGGATCTGTGGCTAACCTTTGTTTGTGCGACTCAATCCAACTATAGATTGGAAATTTTGTGAGCATATTATCTCTAACTCCCAGCAAGTTAAATCCTGGGTGAAATCCTTGCTCAATATCTGCAACAGTGCCTTTGTTTTGTAATCCATCAACATAAGCCGTTTGGATAACATTTTTAATCTTCTCTTTTTCTGTTTCAACATCCTGAGCAAACAAGGTTGAAAAAGAAAAAGCAAATACACAAATTAATACACTTATTTTTTTCATTTTAATAGGTTTTAGAAATATTTAAATTTTTCTTAAAGTTATAAAAAATTCTTTTGGCTATTTGGTTAAACGACAGACCCCAGCCTTAATCTTTTTTCTTACGATATAGTACCTGAATATATCGTGAATTCTCGGCAGGAGTAAATATCTGAATAAGCTGCCAGCTTTTATCATAATTCTCAATAGCTTTTCTGAGTCGCCTAATTCGGGCAAGAGAGCGAGTAAAATCATCATCATTACCATTTAGTTCATCATCAATAACCCAAGGGAATGATTCAACCCGTAAATCGTAACTGATTTTCCGGTCACCCATTTTAAGGTATAATTCGGCAATTTCATATTCGCAAAATCAGGGAATGGGAATACATAAATCTTT
>JAXHVS010000086.1:0-4632 GCA_034189025.1 Bacteroidota bacterium | reverse complement strand
GAGTCATTGCGAGCGGAGCGAAGCAATCTTTTATTATCAACCATTTATAGATTAGCTTCGCTGAGCTCATTGCTTACGCAATTTCGGTTCCTTCGTCTCCCGATAGTTATCGGGATCCTCGCAATGACGTTTGTTGTTATTTCGCAATGACACTTTTTGTTTGCAATGACCCTTGTTGTTTATTTTGCAATGGCACTAGTATTTTAATTTTAGGGTTTTCCCGGAAGGACACTAAAAATGGTTTGGTTTATTGAGAGCTACCCCGGAAGTGCATCATTTATGTAAGAAAATCAGAATTATCAGTATAAATTTAGATAATTCGTGTTAATTAGAGAAATTCCCGGACAAAGACTTAAAAGCCTCTACCATACTTAAATTGCATCTGTGTGTTTTTTTATCCTAAAAAATGCACTACCTTTACACTTTTAGGAACATAAAAATGTATATCAAAAACACAAAATGGAACGAAAGATAGAGCATAAGTTAGTAGAATGGAAAAAATCAGCAAATCGTTTGCCATTAATAGTGCATGGTGCGAGGCAGGTAGGTAAAACATTTTCGATTCTTCGATTTGGAAAAATGAACTATAAAAATGTAGCATATTGCAATTTTGAAAGTAATACCGGTCTCCAACAAATTTTTGCAAACAACTTTGATACAAAACGTATAATTCGCGAATTGTCCGTTTTCACCGGAAAACAAATATACGAAAACGATACGCTTATTTTTTTCGATGAAATTCAAGCTGCCGAGCAAGCACTTACTTCACTCAAGTATTTTGCCGAGCAATCGCCAAATTATCATGTAATTGCAGCCGGAAGTTTACTTGGTGTAGCCATTAATCGAAAAAAGTATTCATTTCCTGTTGGTAAGGTTGCGATACAAACACTTGCCCCTATGGATTTTGAGGAATTTTTGTGGGCAATAAACCAAACAGACGCTGTTTCCATTATCAAAGAATCGTTTGAAAATAACACAGAGTGTACATTGCATCAGCAGTTCCTCAATTATTACAAAAAATTTCTTTGCACAGGAGGAATGCCGCAGGTTGTTAGCGAATATATTGATAAACAAGATTTTGATTATGTTTCGGTAATCCAAAAAAATATCATCAATGCTTACATTGCTGATATGGCAAAATATGCTACACCAGACGAAACAGTGCGTATCATGGCTGTTTTTAACAGTGTCCCGGCACAACTGGCAAAAGACAATAAAAAATTTCAGTACAAAATAATAAAGTCAGGTGCCCGCGCTAAACAGTACGAGTTGGCATTGCAATGGCTAAAAGCATCTGGCATTATTATATATTCTCCGAAATTGAATGAAGGAAAACTACCTTTATCTGTTTATACAGACAATAATTCGTTTAAAACGTACATGAATGATACAGGCTTATTGTTATCGAGTATTGGTGTGCCGGCAAAAATAATACTTTCAGATATTGCGGGTTATCAAAATTTTAAGGGAATACTAGCCGAAAATTATGTGGCAACAGCACTTGCGGCTAACAACTATATACCTTATTATTGGGCTTCGGAAGGCAAAGCCGAAATTGATTTTGTAATACAAGACAAAGCCGGCAATATCATACCAATAGAAGTAAAATCGGCAGATAATGTACGCTCAAAGAGTTTGCAACAATATGTATATCAAAATAAACCTTTTTATTCAATTCGTGTTTCAAGCAAAAATTTTGGTTTCGAAAACAAAATTAAATCAGTACCATTATATGCTTGTTTTTGTATCTAGTGCTTGCTCGAAAAGCCCTGTCTCCGATAAGAAAGTTTCATTTTTGAGGCAGGCCTGCCTGCCGTAGCTTTAACGGAGGCAGGCGATTTTTTTTTCTCTCCTGCGTCATCGCGTTTTTTATTATTGTGCGTCATTGCGGCCCATTCCTCTCTCTAGTGTCATCGCGAGCGCAGCGAAGCAATCTTTTTTCCTGTCATGCGTCATTGCGAGCGCAGCGAAGCGATTTCTTTCCCTGGTGCGTCATTGCGAGCCCTTTCTTTATGAGTCATTGCGAGCGGAGCGAAGCAATCTTTTATTATCAACCATTTATAGATTAGCTTCGCTGAGCTCATTGCTTACGCAATTTCGGTTCCTTCGTCTCCCGATAGTTATCGGGATCCTCGGAATGACACTTGTTATTTATTTCGCAATGACACTAGTAATTTTTTTGCAATGACGTTTGTTTTTTTAGGGACTCCCCGGAAGGACACTACAATAGTTTAGTTTGTTGAGAGCTACCCGGGTAGCGACATTAAAAAGTATTACAATTTTGGAATTTAATTCCAATTTTGTAATTTTGAATGATGATAGCCAGAACAGCAGAAAAAGAATTACGTAATTTATCGCGCCAATTTAAGGCCATTGCAATAATAGGCCCAAGGCAATCAGGAAAAACCACGCTTGCCAAACATGTTTTTGGCCATTTGCCCTATATTAACATGGAAAATCCTGATACCAGAAGGTTTGTTTTAGAAGATCCACGTGGCTTTTTAAATAATTATAAGTCAGGAGCCATCTTTGATGAGATACAGCGTACTCCGGAACTTTTTTCTTATCTACAAGAAATACTAGATAATGCAAAATCTAAAGGCCATTTTATTTTAATCGGATCAAACAATTTTCTGTTACAGGAAAATATAACGCAAAGCCTTGCCGGTAGAATTGCATATCTTACTTTATTACCTTTTTCTTTGTCGGAGTTAATCAACCTGGATGTTAAAAGTTTAAACCATCAAATTTTTACCGGCTTTTATCCTCCCATATACGATCAAAATATCCGGCCTGTTAAATGGTATCCTAATTATATTCAAACATACATTGAAAAAGATGTACGACAAATTAAAAATATTTATGATCTGGAAACCTTTCATCGTTTTATTAAACTATGTGCAGGTAGGGTAGGACAATTATTGAACAAAAACAGTATAGCTATTGAAGCAGGAATCGACGGAAAAACAGTAGATTCATGGTTAGGGATTCTCGAAAGCAGTTTTATAATATATCGTTTATTTCCTCATCATAAAAATTATAATAAACGAATTGTTAAAATGCCTAAAATCTATTTTTATGATACGGGTTTATTATGCAGTTTTTTGGGATTAACAGAGGCTTTACAGATAGAAACACATTATTTTAAAGGAAGTATTTTTGAAAATTTTATTATTTCAGATTTACTAAAAACCAAATTCAATCATGCCATTCCGGCTAACTTCTTTTTTTGGAGAGATAATGTTGGGCACGAAATTGATCTTCTAATTGAAGTAGCATTAAACCTCTTGCCTTTGGAAATCAAGGCGGGTAAAACAATTCATAGCGAATTCTTTAAAAACCTGCGTTACTGGCTTAAACTCACGGGAGAAAAAAAAGGTAAGATTATTTATGCCGGTGATGATAACCAGAAACGCTCAGAGGGTATAGAAATTATAAGCTGGAAAAGTTTACCTGAAATGGATAGCTTGGTTTAACTTCTTTTTACAAAATTTCAATCCATAGCATCCCGTTGCCTGGGATTCTCGAAGGCAACAACTCCTTTCCGAAAAGATGGATATTACTAAATTTAAGGTTTGGTTTATCGAAAACTACCCTGGCTCGGAACCTGCCATTCGGCAGGTTTACGTGCCGAATGGCATGCAAGCTCGGAACTCAACTCCGTGTTACGCTGTGCCTCCCTCTGTGTATCCAGCCTGCCGGCTGGCAGGCCTGTGGTTAAAAAAAAGTTGAGTAACGAATAACCCGGCAGATGGTAAAAAAAACCATCACTTTCACTCAAATTTTTGATGGTTAAGTTGATTTTATTCTAAAAACCATGTAAATTTGCAATTGTATTATAAAATTACATAATAATGATCCATCGACAGATTACATCCATATTAAAAGGCCGTCTGAAAAAATTTCCGATTCTTACATTAACAGGCCCCCGGCAATCTGGTAAAACCACCCTTTTAAAAAACGAATTTGCCGATTATAAATATTTTAACCTGGAAAGAATCGATCACCGGGAATTATTTCTGACCGATCCTATGGGCTTTTTAAATTCGCAAGGCCCTCAGGTTATTTTCGACGAAGCACAACGGGTTCCCGATTTATTTAGTTATATTCAGGTTGTTTCCGATGAAAGGGGCACTCCCGGCCAATATATATTATCAGCCCCGATAGCTATCGGGGAAAGCTTTTTAATGAATGATCATATTTCGCAATCACTCGCCGGAAGAACAATGGTTAGTCATTTACTCCCTTTTGGGATAAATGAGCTGTCTTTACAAAATCAACACCTCTCTGAAATCCTGTTTAAAGGATTTTATCCGCGTTTACACGATGTAGATATTAAACCTACAGATTTTTATCCATCTTATATACAAACTTATATTGAAAGGGATATCCGATCGTTAAAAAATATTGAAAACCTGAATACATTTACCAGATTTATAAGTTTATGTGCAGGAAGAGTCGGCCAGATTTTAAATCTTTCATCATTGGCAAACGATACCGGTATTACAGTTAATACAGCAAAATCGTGGATCTCATTATTAGAATCAAGTTTTATACTCTATCGAGTTCAGCCTTTTTACAAAAACTACAATAAAAGACTCATAAAGTCTCCAAAAATTTATTTTTATGATA
>JAXHVS010000085.1:0-66090 GCA_034189025.1 Bacteroidota bacterium | reverse complement strand
CAGAAGGAACAAGCAGGAATGGTTGCCAGGAGAAAATACACTTTATTAATGTATCGTATAGCTCATTAATGGAGATTGTTTGCCAAACAGAGCTAGCTTTTGAATTAGGATACCTAACGAAGGATGCATTTGAAAATATTTCGAAGAAGGCAAAAAAACTAGCTGTAAAAATGAGCAACTATATTGCATCAATCAAAAAAAGCAATATTTAAACAATATTTCAACCACATTTATAACTATATTTAAACAGTGTTTTATATAACATAAATATTTAATTACTAAAATAAGGGTAGTACCTAATATTTATATGATATAAAAAGTACATAAACCTTATTTGAAGAGTTACGTATAAATTATACAAACTCGCCACTTCTATATATTTTATGATAAAAAAGATTCTAATAACATTGATTCTAATTTTATCTGTTTTATGTAATAGTCTACAAGCAGGGTTAATACAAACAGATACTCTGTTTTTTAAAGGGAATAATGATTATCCTCCATACCAACTTCTTGATGAAAATAATGAACCCACAGGATTTAGTATTGATTTATTAAAAGCTATTGAGAAAACTATGGGGTTGAACATTTCTATTGCGTTAGCTCCATGGAATCGCGTTAGGCCTGAATTAGAAGCAGGTAAAATTGATGGATTAGCTGCCATGTCTTATTCAAAAGAAAGAGAAAAAAAAGTAAATTTTTCCACTCCATACCTTTACATTACTTATGATGCTTTTATTCGTAAAAACAGTAATATTAAATCGATTGAAGATATTAAAAATAAAAAAATCATCGTCGTTAATGGTGATATAATGCACGATTACATCATAAACAATAAAATTACAGATTATATTATTCCTGTAAAAAACTATCAAACCGCTTTAAGGTTATTATCAGCAGAAGAGTATGACTGTGCATTACTGAATAAAATTCAAGGAGAATTTACTATAAATGAATTTAACTTAAATAATTTAACCACTTTAGGTGAAGCGATAAAAACTCAACAATTGTGTTTTGCTATAAAAAAAGAAAATCAAAAATTATTAGCCCAAATTAACGATGGGTTACAAATTGTTAAATCCACCGGTGAATATGATCGTATCTATGATAAATGGTTTGCCGTATATGAAAAAAAAGACATTAAAACACAAGTATTTAAAATTATCACCTGGATTTTTATTCCATTTTTATTAATATTAGGAGCAATTCTTATTTGGTCTGGATCACTTAGAAAACAAGTAGCACTTAAAACCTCCGAATTACAAAACGAATTAAGTGAACGAAGAAAAGCAGAGCTACAACTAATTCATGAAAAATCGTTATTGAGCTCAATGATTAACTCAATTCCCGATTTAATTTTTTACAAAAATAAAGAGAATGTTTACATCGGTTGTAATGATGCTTTTTGTAAATTTAATAATAAAACCCCTAATGAAATTATAGGAAAACAAGATCAAGAGATATTTCCTGAAGAACAGGCAAGTTTTTTTTATATTACCGACCAAAAAATTATTGAAAACAACGAACCCGTTAGAATGGAATCGTGGGAAAAAAATGCCGATGGGGAACATTTTTTATTGGATACCTTAAAAATTCCTTTTGTTGATGACGAAGGAAACACCCTTGGAATAGTAGGTATTTGCAGAAATATTACGGAAAGACATGTATCTGAAATAGCCTTAAAAAATGCCAAAGAAAAAGCTGAAGAATCTGATCGCTTAAAATCAGCATTTTTAGCCAACATGTCGCATGAAATAAGAACACCAATGAATGCTATTATAGGCTTTTCAGATTTGTTAGTCCATGCTGATACAGATACTGATGAGCGTGAAGAACTTGTTAGCCATATTAATAATAATTGTAACACTTTACTTCATTTAATTGACGATATTATCGATTTGGCAAAAATTGAAGCAAACGAAGTGTCAATTACGAGTAAAAGTATAAATATTAATAAATTAATGCAGGAACTGTATGATACATACATCAAAACCAGAAAGAAAATAAATAAAGAACATATAGATATAAAATTGGATAAAACGAATTACAGGGATAATTTTATTATAAAATCAGATCCTTTCAGGTTAAAACAAATAATAACCAATTTACTTGATAATGCTTTTAAATATACAGAAATAGGATATATCGAATTTGGATATAAAATATTGGACAATGAAAAGCTGGTAAAATTTTATGTTTCGGATACAGGCATTGGAATTCCAAAAGATAAACAAAACGAAATTTTTGATCGTTTCAATAAATTAGAGCCTGATAAATCAAAACTTTATCGCGGAACAGGATTAGGGCTAACCATTACAAGGAATATTGTTAACAAGCTTGGTGGGGATATCTGGCTAAATTCAGAAATTAATAAAGGTTCAACATTTTACTTCACCTTACCTTTAGAAATTATTGCTGAAAGTGAAATTGAAGAAACAAATAAAACAAATCAAAAAGAACCATCCCATTGGAAAGGAAAAACTTTACTAATTGCTGAAGACGAAGAAAGCAACTATAAATACCTTGAAATGCTACTAAAAAACAGAGGGTTAAATTTACTGCATGCAATAGATGGACAAGAAACTATCGAAATTTTCAATAGCAGAAAAGATATAGATTTAATCCTTATGGATATAAAAATGCCTGTTTTAAATGGTATAGAAGCAATTAAATTAATCAGGCAATTAAATCCTGATATACCCATAATAGCACAAACAGCTTATGCAATGCAAGAGGATAAAGAATTAATCCTTCAATCAGGATGTAATAATTATTTATCAAAGCCAATAAAAACAAACGAGTTGATAAGTATGCTCAACCAATATTTATAAAAAACAGAAAAAATTCTACTTAAAAGGAATTCGTCCCTTTAAGTTATCCAAACAAAAATAAAGCGGCGTTCCTGCATCAGATGAAGATAATTCAAACGTTAATTTTTTCACTCTTCCCAATGAAGTTAAATCAACATACTGCCAATTATTTACTATGTAATCTTCGTTATTATCATCAAAACGATAATCGGCCAGAAAAAAATCAATAGTCCCGGTAACTTGTTCTTCCATCCCTATACCTTTAATGGTAACTTTAAACCAGTCTGGGTCGTGGCCATCTCTTCCACCAAATTTTTTAGCATAATCGTATCCGTATAAAATAGCTAGGGCTGTGTAAGTAGTATTGGCTAACTGAACAGACCTAGGTTCTTCTCCAATTATGCTGTCTTTAAATGTAATGGAAACTTTGCCCAGCTGGTGTCCTACTGCATAAATATTTTCTTTAGAATCTTTATTTTCATAATAAACCGCAAATATACTTTCGTCATTATAAAACTCATAATTAATGATATTAGAATAAGCAAAACCGCTCCAGGTATTCCAATCGGGATAATATTGATTATGAAAAATTTTATTCCCACTAACAAAAGCTCCAGAAAGATCATATCCATTCCAATAAGATTCTGCTTCTAATTCAAGCTTTTCAAATGTAGCTATATCAGTTTTAAAATTATCTTCATCGGTACAACCTACTATAAATAAAAGCATTAAATTAACAAGTACAAGAAATTTATAATTAACAAAATGTTTCATGTAATATATAAAATAAATTAAAATTAAGAAATCCTCTTAAATACTCAAAAAGAAAAACTTAGTATGGTTTAAATAAATAAATCAGGCCCAAAGAAAAATAATTATTAGGAGCATATTGTGATAAGCCAAAACCACCAGCAAAATCAAGTTGAACTTGTGGGTGAATTAAATAGGTTACTCCACCATTAAATTTATTTTGAGCAGTCATATATTTTGAAAAATCACCATAAATTTCAATAAACGTGCCTATTTTATCAGTTACCGAATATCCTACAACAAAAGTATAGGAACCTATCGTATAATCAACATAATCTGGAAATTCTAGTGCAAAGCTATAACCTATAGATAAATTATTGGGTAAATTATGCCCAAAGGTTAACAGCATCTTTGTACTATGGTATTTCTGAAGGAAATCAATTGCACCCGTATTTGCAATAGTAATATGTCCAATAAAAGCAATTTGAGGAATCCAACCCTTTTCATCATTAACATGTATTTTCCCTCCTATTTCAATCGGAGAAAAACCTTTTACATCACTAAATATATTTCGTTTAACATGGTTATAGCTAGTACCCAATCGCAATTCAAAATGATCGAATAATCCATACCTTAACAGCATAGATGAATAAGAAATATTGGTAATCCTGTCATTTACCGTTTCATAAATAAATCCATCTTCAAATTGGAAATATCCTTTAGGAACAAGGTAAGTTGATTCAGTTTGATCAGGCCTGTCACCAATTAAAACAACGGTATCTTTTTCCTGTGAAAAAGAGATTGAGGAAATTAATCCAAAAATTAAAATAAAAAAACTGCGTTTCATATAAAAAAATAACCAATTAGATTTTTGTTAATATATTAAAAATTGTGTTAATAACAATAATTTGATGTTAACAAAAGCATTTGTATTTTTGTTTATCCCAAATCAATTTAGGCATGACGAAAGAAAAAATAAAAGAAAGAATTGAAAAATTAAGACAAATATTACATCATCATAATTATCAATATTATGTTTTAGCTCAACCTGAGATTAGTGATTTTGAATACGATAATTTATTAAAAGAATTAAATGAACTTGAAGAAAACAATCCACAATTTTTTGATCCTAACTCTCCTACCCAACGTGTAGGAAATGATACTACACTCGAATTTAAGCAGGTATCACACAAATATCCAATGTTGTCGTTGGGGAATACTTATTCACCAGAGGAAGTTACCGATTTTATCCAACGAGTACAAAAAGGACTTAATGGAGAAGAAACAGAATTTACCTGCGAATTAAAATTTGATGGAGTAGCCATCGGGTTATCATACAACAAAGGTATTTTAAAACAGGCAGTTACTCGCGGCGATGGAGTTAAAGGTGATGATGTTACCAACAATGTAAAAACCATTCGCAGCATTCCTTTAAAATTATCAGGTAATGATTTTCCCGAAGAATTTGAAATCCGTGGTGAAATTTTATTGCCTCATAAAGGATTTGAGAAAATTAATACCGAACGTATAAAAAATAATGAGCCACCATTTGCTAACCCAAGAAATGCTGCTGCGGGGACTTTAAAATTACAAAAATCGGCAACTGTAGCTAAACGGCCGTTAGACTGTTTTTTATATTCTATTTTAGGTAATTACTTACCTTTTAATACACACTATGAAAATTTAACCAAAGCCCGTGAATGGGGATTCAAAGTTTCCGAACATATTAAAATTTGTAAAGGAATAGATGAAATTTTTGAATATATTAATTACTGGGATAAAGAACGACATAAACTACCCTTCGGTACCGATGGGGTAGTAATTAAAGTAAACAATTACCAACAACAAGAAAAACTTGGATATACAGCAAAATCACCCCGCTGGGCTATCGCCTATAAATTTAAAGCAGAACAAGCCACCACAAAATTACTTTCTATTCAATACCAGGTAGGACGTACCGGAGCAATTACTCCAGTGGCAAACCTCGAGCCAGTTTTATTAGCTGGCACAACGGTTAAACGGGCTTCGTTACATAATTCCGACCAAATTAAACTTCTTGATATTCATGAAAATGATACCGTTTTTGTAGAGAAAGGTGGTGATATAATACCCAAAATTGTTGGAGTTGATAAAAGAAAAAGAAAGACAGGAAGTAAAGAAATTGATTTTATAAAAAAATGTCCCGAATGTGGAAGCGAATTAATAAGAATTGAAGGCGAAGCAAAACATTATTGTCCTAATACAGCTGGATGTCCTCCACAAATAAAAGGGAGAATAGAACATTTTGTAAGCCGCAAAGCCATGAATATTGGTGGCGCTGAAGCAACTATTGAAGCTTTATTTAATAAAGGTTTAATCTCCGATAGTGCCGATTTATACTATCTTACAAAAGAAAATATTTTATCTTTAGAACGTTTTGGCGAAAAATCGGCAAAAAATTTATTGCAAAGCATCGAAGAATCAAAAACAGTACCTTTTCAAAGAGTACTTTATGCACTTGGAATAAGATATGTTGGCGAAACCGTTGCAAAAACCATAGCTGATAATTACCCATCAATTGATGAGCTTATGAATGCATCATTCGATGATTTAATTGCTATTGACGAAATTGGTGAACGCATTGCTCAAAGTATTATCGACTATTTTAAAGATAAACGAAATATTAAGATTATTGATAAATTAAAAAATGCAGGAGTGCAATTAACTAAGGATGATTCGAAAGTAAAGCATGGCGATAAATTAAAAGGATTAAATATAGTTATTTCCGGAACTTTTAAAAATTACTCAAGAGATGAACTTAAAGAACTAATTGAAATTAACGGTGGGAAAAATACAAGTTCAATATCATCGAATACGAACTATTTACTTGCAGGTGAGAATATCGGGCCTAAAAAACTGGAAAAAGCAAATAAATTAAATATTCAAATCATTAATGAAGATAATTTTCTTCAAATGTTAAAGTAAATTCCTGGTGTAAAGACTGAGGAATAGCATAAATTTTTAATATACTTGTAGCGTGAATTATTTAGAAAACATAAAAAAAATAATTGGAAGATTAAGTCTTAAAAAAAATTTAAGAAAAAATAATCGTCAGGTTAAGGTACACAATTTTAATTCAGCCCAAACCGTTGGTATTATTTTTAATTCCCCTGACGAAGAATCATTTTCTATTGTAAAAAATTTTCTGTCGTTTTTAGCAAAAAATAATTTAAAAGTTTTTGCCCTGGGTTTTGTTCCTGAAAAAAAAATCCCTGAAAATTTATTATTGCGTAAAGGGATAAACTTCTTTTGTAAAAAAGACCTTAACTGGTTTTATAAACCAAAAAATGAAGTTATTCATCAATTTATGCAAGAACATTTTGATATTTTAATTGATTTAAGCCTAAAAGAATATTTTCCTTTATATTATATTGGGCATTTGTCGAACTCATCGTTTAAAATTGGCAGACAATCTGAAAAATATCAATATCAGGATTTAATGATTGACATTGGTAAAAATCATTCTATTGAATATCTTATTGAACAAATAAAACATTATTTAACACTCATAAATCAATAAAATTATGGATAATAAATTTATTGGAACAGGTGTAGCAATAGTTACACCATTTAAAGATAATTTGGAAATTGATTACGAAGCACTGGAGAAACAAATTGAGCATTTAATTTCTAATAACATCAACTACCTTGTGGTACTTGGGACTACAGGCGAGTCGGTTACCCAAACCAATGAAGAAAAAGATGATTTGGTTAATTTTATTAAAAGGAAGGTTAACCATCGCATACCTATTGTTTTGGGTATAGGAGGTAATAACACATCATCTATTATAAATAAAATCCATAATACAGATTTTAACCAGATTGATGCGATTTTGTCTGTTGCGCCTTATTACAACAAACCAAGTCAGGAAGGGCTTTACCAACACTTTAAAGCCATTGCACAAGTTTCACCTGTGCCCGTAATTTTATACAATGTGCCAGGACGAACAGGTTCGAATATACAAGCCAAAACAACCTTACGCTTAGCACATGATTTTGAAAACATCGTTGCAATAAAAGAAGCTTCGGGAAATTTTTCGCAAGCCATGGAAATTATTAAAAATAAACCATCCGATTTTATTATTGTTTCCGGCGAAGATGCTCTTACCCTTCCTTTAATGTCAATAGGTGTTTCGGGTGTAATATCGGTTGTAGGAAACGTTTTCCCCAAAGAGTTTTCGGCCATGGTACAACTAGCTTTACAAAACAATTTTTCCGAAGCTCTGGAAAATCATTATAAATTAATAGAATTGATTGATTATTTATTTATTGAAGGAAACCCAGCAGGTGTAAAAGCAGCACTTGCCCATATGGGGATTATTAAAAATAACTTAAGATTACCTTTAGTTCCTGTAAGTACTGAAACGAATCAGAAAATTGCTGAATTAATAAAAAAAATTAAGCAATAATCATATAATATGGTCTAAAATTTGATATATTTATAATGTCAAATTAAACTTTTAGTAAAATGAATAAAATATACTCCATTCTTATTCTAACATCATTAGTATTCACGTTTTATGGATGTACTCCAAAAAGACAGGTACAAAGAATTTCAACAGAACAAACGACTGATTTAAGTGGACGATGGAATGATACCGATTCCAGGATGGTAGCTGAAGAAATGATTAATCAGCTTTTACATGATCAATGGATTGATTTCTATAAAACAAAAAATCCCAATAAACGTCCTATATTAATCGTTGGTTTAATCAAAAATAAAAGCCACGAACATATCGATGCCAATACGTTTATTAAAGATATCGAAAGAGCAATAATTCAAGATGCCTCAGCAAGATTAGTACAAGCAGGAGCCAAAAGAGATGCCCTTAGACAGGAAAGAATGGATCAACAGAATTTTGCATCATCAGAAACAGCAAAAAACTGGGGCATTGAACTGGGTGCCGATTATATGCTTCAAGGAACCATTACATCCATAGTTGATACCTACAAAAAAGAAAAAATAGTATATTATCAGATTAACCTTGAATTATCTCACCTGGAGACCAATGAGATTGTTTGGATGGGTGAAAAGAAAATCAAAAAATATATTAAAAATTAGAGTGAGCAGTTAACCTTATCTTTCAATCAAACCATAAATGAAGATTTTTTCATCAAAATATAAGCACATTATCTTCATTTTTATTTTATTATTAACAGGATGTGCAACCTATTATTCTCAAACTGTTGATTTTCAGAATTATGTTGTTTCAGGAAATTTTCAAAAAGCTAATAATTGGTTAGAAAAACATAAAAATGAAGCAACGGGAAAAAATCAACTATTGTATTACTTAAACAGAGGTTATGTTTCCTGGATTTTACAAAATTATAACGAAAGTAATTTTTACTTTACAAAGGCAGAACATTTAATCGAAGATTATATTAAAAATTATTATCTCGAAGCGCTTACCCTAATTTCGAATCCGAATGTAAAGCCTTATCGCCCTGAAGATTTTGAAACCATAATGGTTAATTACTTTATGGCTTTAAACTATATTAAGTTAGAAAAATATGATGATGCCTTAGTTGAATGCAGACGTATAAATATTAAATTAAATCAGCTAAACGATAAATATAAAGACCATAAAAATCGTTATCAACGCGATGCTTTTGCCCATACCCTAATGGGTATATTATACGAAATTGACCATGACTATAATAATGCATTTATTGCCTACCGAAATGCTTTATCTATTTATGAAACAGATTATAAAGAATATTTTAATATTTCCGTACCTCTACAACTAAAAAAGGACTTATTAAGAACAGCGTATCTTAACGGATTTTATGATGAAGTAGCTTATTATGAAAATAAATTTAAAATGAAATACCAACATCAGCCTAAAGAAAACGGCGAAGTGGTATTTTTTTGGTTAAACGGATTTGGCCCGTATAAAACAGAAAACAGCATTAATTTTGTAAAAATTTCAAATCAAAAAAAAGGATATATTACCTTGGTTAATGAAGAGTATAATCTCTCCTTCCCTCTTTATATTGGCGATAAATCGTCAAAAGAAAAAAAAGCTTTTGAAGAATTACGTTTTTTCAAGGTAGCTTTTCCCAAATATGTAGAGCGTCCTCCTGTTTATAATAGCGCAGAAATATATCAAAACTCAAATATTTATAAATTAGAACTTTTGCAAGATATTAATGATATTGCATTTAAAACACTAAATGACAGGATGGTACGTGAGATGGCAAATGCTATTATGCGATTAGCTACCAAAAAAGCTTTAGAGCTTTTAGCCGACGAACAAGTTGAAGGTTTAGGAAGTTTAATAAATATTGTAAACACGATAACTGAAAAAGCGGATACCCGCAACTGGCAAACACTTCCTTACTCTATTTCTTATAGTCGTATTCCTTTAAATAGAGGCAATAATAAATTGATCTTAAAAACAAATTCATCCAAAGGAATATCTAAAACACAAACTTTTAATTTTGCAGGAGCAAAAAATAAAATCTATTTTCATACTTACCATACCACAGCCAGTTATAATCCTCACAAGTAAAATAAAGCCTCAAAAAATAACTTCTCAAGGCTTTATTATTATATGACTTTTAAGCATTTGCTTGTACTCTACCATGGCAATTCTTATATTTTTTACCACTGCCACAAGGACACGGATCGTTACGTCCCACTTTCTTCTCTACACGTACGGGTTGTGCTTTTTGCTTTTTGTTATCCTGGTCACCACCAACCTGATCGGGCCTGCTGGTTTGATATTTACTATAGTCGGTTTTTCTTCGTTTTTCTGCTTCACGAACCTGATCAGGATCTTGAATTGGAATATGTCCTTTAACCAAGGTAGCAACAACATCACGATTTACTTTATTAATCATTGTTTTAAACAATTCAAATGATTCAAACTTATAAATCAATAAAGGGTCTTTTTGCTCGTAAGTTGCTGCTTGTACCGATTGTTTTAAATCATCTAGTTCGCGTAAATGTTCTTTCCAGGCTTCATCGATATTAGCAAGAATAGCTGATTTCTGGTAAGATTTAACCAAATCACGGCCTTCTGTTTCGTACGATTTTTTTAAGTTGGTTATTACCTGTAGTGTTCTTGAACCATCTGTAATAGGTACTACAATGTTCTCATACGTTTGTCCACTTTTTTCGTATACATTTTTAATTACAGGATAAGCTTGTTTTGCAATAGCTTCTTCTTTTCTTTTATACGTTTCAAGAACAACTTTGTAAACCTTATCAATTAAGCCTTCAGCATTTTCTTTCAAAAACTCTTCTTCACCAAATGGAGGCTCAATAGAAAAAGTACGTAATAGCTCAAATTTAAACCCTTCAAAATCACCATTTTCCTGATAATCATAAACTAGATTCTCACACACATCGAACATCATATTGGCAATATCAACCCCCAAACGTTCACCATATAGGGCATGTCGTCGTTTTTTATAAATAACCTCACGTTGTGAGTTCATCACATCGTCATATTCAAGCAATCGCTTACGAATGCCAAAGTTATTTTCTTCAACTTTTTTCTGAGCGCGTTCAATGGATTTTGAAATCATAGAATGTTGAATTACCTCTCCTTCTTTTAATCCAAGGCGGTCCATAATACCAGCAATTCTCCCTGACCCAAATAAGCGCATTAAATCATCTTCGAGAGAGACAAAAAATTGAGATGACCCGGGATCTCCCTGTCGTCCGGCACGTCCACGCAGCTGACGGTCTACGCGTCGAGACTCATGGCGCTCGGTACCTACAATGGCTAAACCTCCTACCTCTTTTACTTCTTTTGAAAGTTTAATGTCAGTACCTCTACCTGCCATATTCGTTGCAATAGTTACCGTTTTCGATTTACCTGCTTCAGCAACAATTTCAGCCTCACGCTGGTGTAATTTTGCATTTAATACATTATGCTTTATTCCCTTAATTTTAAGCATGCGGCTCAAAAGCTCGGATATTTCTACTGATGTAGTACCAACCAAAACCGGGCGTCCATGATTTACCAGCTCAACAATTTCATCAATTACTGCATTATATTTTTCACGCTTCGTTTTATAAACTAAATCTTCATAATCATTACGAACTATTGGTTTATTGGTGGGTATCACTACTACATCTAATTTATAGATATCCCAAAACTCGCCAGCTTCTGTTTCAGCTGTACCTGTCATACCAGCCAATTTATGATACATACGGAAATAATTCTGCAAAGTAATAGTAGCAAAAGTTTGAGTTGCTGCTTCAACCTTAACCCTTTCTTTTGCTTCAATGGCCTGATGTAAACCATCAGAATATCGACGGCCTTCCATAATACGGCCGGTTTGTTCATCAACAATTTTAACTTTATTGTCTATAACTACATATTCAATATCTTTCTCGAAAAGCGTATAGGCTTTAAGTAATTGATTAATAGTGTGAATTCTTTCAGATTTTACGGCATAATCCTGAAGCAATTTATCTTTTTTAGAAAGCTTTTCTGATTCTTTCAATTCTGATTTTTCCAATTCGGCTACTTCAGAACCAATATCAGGTAAAACAAAGAATTTAGAATCATCAGATTTTGAGGTAATAACATCAATCCCCTTATCGGTCATTTCAATCGAGTTACTCTTCTCATCAATAATAAAAAACAGATCATCGGTAACCTTGTGCATATGCTTACTATTATCTTGCATATAATAGTTTTCGGTTTTTAGCATCAATGATTTATTACCTTCTTCGGATAATAGTTTAATTAAAGCTTTATTTTTTGGCAAACCTTTATATGCTTGCAAAAGCAAAAAGCCGGCTTTTTCATTATTCCGATCATTAAGTTCTTTTCGTGCTTCGGCTAATATCTGATTTACTAATTTTCTTTGTTCTTCAACAAGTGTTTCAACTTTAGGTTTTAGCTCATCAAAAAGTTGCATATCTCCTTTAGGAACCGGGCCAGAAATGATTAAAGGCGTTCGGGCATCATCAATCAATACTGAGTCTACCTCATCGACAATGGTATAATTGTGTTTTCTTTGTACCAGGTCTTCAGGATTAATCGCCATGTTATCTCTAAGGTAATCAAATCCAAACTCATTATTGGTACCGTAAGTAATATCAGCAAGGTAAGCTTTTCTTCTTGAATCGGAATTAGGTTCGTGTTTGTCGATACAATCAACAGATAAACCATGAAATTCGAAAATTGGCCCCATCCATTCAGAGTCACGTTTTGCCAAATAATCATTTACGGTAACAATATGAACTCCTCTTCCTGTAAGTGCATTAAGGAAAACAGGTAAGGTTGCTACTAAGGTTTTTCCTTCTCCAGTAGCCATCTCTGCAATTTTACCCTGATGCAATACTATTCCACCGACAAGCTGAACATCATAATGTACCATATCCCATGTAATCTCATTACCCCCGGCTATCCACGAGTTATAATACCTTGCTATATCCCCTTTTATTTTAACATGTTCATATTTTGCGGCTAAATTGCGATCAAAATCATTGGCAGTAACTTCAATATATTCATTTTCCTTAAAACGGCGTGCTGTTTCTTTAACTATAGCAAAAACAATAGGTAAAACTTCATTCAGCTTATCCTCAAGTTTTTGATCTATAATTTTCTCAATTTTATCAATTTCATCATAAATTTTTTCTTTATCTAAAACATCAACCTCATCGCTTTCAGCTTTTATTTTAAGGTCAGTAACTTTTTTATTTTCTTCACGAATATGATTTAATATTCCCTGCCGGATAGTAGTAGCTTCAGAACGTAAATCATCATTACTTAGTTGAATAATTTTTTTATATTCTTCCTTTATTAATTCTAATATTGGAGAAATTTCTCTAATATCTCTTTCAGATTTATTTCCAAAAAATCTGGTTAAAATATTTGTAAGTAAAGCCATTATTTAATGTGTTTATTTGAGTTTTTATTAATCTACAAATGTAATATTTTATGCTTAAACAAAATTGTGAAATGCAAAATAATAAAGCGTAAAATTTTAGAAAAAAAAATCTCTATTATTTTACATAATTGGAAAGAAACCAGGGTTTTAATAATTTATTGTTTATCGATAAATAAGACAAATAGATATTTTTTTCTTAAAACTACGTTTCAACTCTTTGCATAAGAATGAAAAAAAATTAGCTTTGTATGGTTTTACTTAATTTATAAATCATTAAAAATTTAATATGAAAAAATATTTTTATGGGCTATCCTTTTTTTTATTTATATGTATACTATCAGCATGTAATTTGAATAACCAAATAAAACAAGAAAACCAAACCCAAACTAAAGAGGATTTTGTTAAAAAACCAATTAGTAATTATTTTACTGATCATGATTCTATACAATCAATTCCTAATAACAAAGGTAATTATATCCTTTTTTTATCGGAAAAAGAAATAAATTCAGCAAACCCGGTAACAGATATTCATTTTATTATATACGATAAAAATACTGATTCAATTATTTATGAAAATAGTTTTAACAATACAAAAATTCAATGGCATTCTAATACACATCTACTTTTAACTCGATATTTTGGCATCATCGATAAACCAGAGGGTACCAATATAAAATATCAACTCATTGATATACAAACAGGTAATATCAAAGAGTATAATAAAAATACGAATATAAAATAAAATAAAATAAATTATAATTTTAAAATTATGAAAAAATTCTACATCATTTTATTAACTGCAATTGCAGGTGGAATAATTAGTTATTTTCTTTTCTTTACCGGGAATGAAAATAATCAATTAGCCCAATTTTTTACACCAAGTGAATTTTATGAATATGAAATTCAACAAAAAAAGTTAAAAAGTGAATCTAAAGCAGATAAACCTGATGAGTTTACCCGTTATTTTAAAGAAATAACAACACGATTTGGTGAAGATGAGAACTCATATCCAATGAATTATAAAATAAAAGAGTTAAACTCAGCCAAAGCAAAAAGTAGCAAATTAAAATTAGGAACCAACGATATTGTTTTTGTACAACGCGGGCCAGCCAATGTAGGAGGTAGAACTCGTGGGTTAATTGTGGATCCCGATGACCAAACACATAATACCTGGTACGCTGGTGCTGCAACAGGAGGTGTTTGGAAAACTACAGACGGTGGACATAATTGGACATGCTTAACTGATGAATTTCCAAATTTATCAGCCAATACTTTGGCAATGGCTGCTTCAAATACTCAAGTAATTTACGCAGGAACAGGTGAAAGTTTTCCGGGAGGAACTTACCTTGAAGGAAATGGAATTTTTAAAACAACCGATAAAGGTGAAAGTTGGACTCAATTAGCATCAACTACAAATAATGATTACTTCGCGTACATAAACCGGTTAGTGGTAGACCCCAACAATGAAAATATTGTTATTGCAGCTACCGAAGAAGGTATTATGAAGTCTACTGATGGCGGTTTACAATGGGATACTGTTTATACAAATGCTAATGGAGTAGAAGATTTAGTAACTAATCCCAATGATTTTAATATTTTGTATGCTGGTGTAAATAGCTATGGAATATTAAAATCAAACGATGCAGGAGAAAACTGGACAATTTCATTTGATGAACTTATTGCAGGGCAACGTTATGAACTTGCTGTTTCCCCAGTTGACCCTAATATAATTTATATATCAATAAATGTTAGTACAACAGAATCTTATGTATATCGGTCAACAGATGCTGGTGAAACATGGTTTAAATTTGAAGATAAAAATGGAAATAATAAAAATTATATGGGTGGACAAGGTGAATATGACAATATTATTGAAGCTCATCCCTATAACAAAGATATAGCATTTGTGGGAGGTGTTGATTTATGGAAAGTTGATTTTTCGGATCCGGGTACAGTTGAAGAATCTGAACCCAGCGTAAAAAGTGTTTCTTTAGATAATACTTCGTCTTTTTTAGCTTTTATTAACTTTGAGGGAGAATTCCTTGATGGAGGAATGGAATTGGGAACAAATAACGGAGCCACAAATTTAGATAATGATGATTTTGTTTCTATAGAAATTCGATTTGGTCCAGGGTTAAGCCAAAAGGCTCATCGTTTTACGGTTGGAGGACTAGGGCCTGAAGTACCTGCATCAGGTTATTATTATGAAGATTATGTTGATGTACCTTTTGAAGTATGGGATATTACTAATAATAAACAATTAATGGCATCTTTCAGAGATCAGGAAGAAGACGGAGCTTTTAACTTAATCGCACTTGATCCGGAAGATGATACCAAAGGAAGGGAGTATTTATTTATTAATTCTGTAGAATATTCAGAAACTGCATCTCCACAAATCGCCCAGGATGCAGGACATTCATACAAACAAATTTATTTTTTCTGGCCAACGCTAGCAACTGGTGGTACATGGGATCCAAATAATCTCCCCCAATCTAAAATAAGTGTCATCTACGGAACAACTCAATTACAAAAAGGAACTAATTATATTGTAGCTGATGCCTATGGACAATATGGAGGAGACAACAACTATAATCAAAGTGTTGGCATGGGAACCACAAAAATTCCTGGTTTGCATCCCGACCATCATAACCTTATAATGGTTCCAATTAATGAAGCTACCGACAGTTTCTTAATTGTAAATGCAAACGATGGAGGTTTAGGTATTTCATTTGACAGTGGAGAAACATTTAATCAGTTACCCGATAACTATATCACTACTCAGTTTTATGGAGCCGCTAAAAAACCATATACCAATGAATATATTGGAGGAATGCAGGATAATGGTACATGGAGAACACAAACTGGGGATAATTCTTCCTCGTCATCCCATTATTTATTCCAACTCGGCGGTGATGGATTTGAGTGTATGTGGCACTATAATGATAAAAACAAAATTATTGGTAGCATCTATAATAATGCATTTTACAGAACCTTAAACGGAGGTGTAACCTGGAGCTTGGCCACAAATGGAATTACTAGTAACGATGGCCCTTTTATTTCCAGGATTTCATCTCACCCATCTACACCTGATGTATTATTTGCTGTTGGTGCAGAATCTATTTATAAAAGTACAAATTTTGCAGAATCATGGATCAGTAAAACAATGCCTGAAGGATGGAACCCTTATGCAAGTCAAGGCTATGTCCCAAGTCAACTGAATGTTGAAGTTTCGTTAGCAAACGAAAATATCGTTTGGGCTGGTGCTGCCATGTCTGGTGCAAATGGATGGAAAATATTCGTTTCTGATGATCAGGGTGAAACATTTAGTGCCGTTAACGAATTTACAGAAGTAGAAATGAATGCTTTTATTAGCGGTATTGCTACACATCCGTATCAAGATTCTACTGCCTATATCCTATTTTCTGTGGCTGATGCACCTAAAATTTTAAAAACAGAAGACCTCGGCCAAACATGGGAAGATATTACCGGATTTGTTGGTAATGAAACCAGTTCTAATGGTTTCCCTGATGTTGTAACTCAGTCATTACTTGTATTACCCGACGAACCAAATACAATTTGGGCAGGAACAGATATTGGCTTATTTGAATCTAAAGATAATGGTACAACTTGGCATTATGCTAATTATGGATTACCTGCTGTTTCTGTTTATGATATGTTTTATCAGGATGATCAGGTTGTAATTGCTACTCACGGAAGAGGAATATGGACAGCTAAATCAAAATACTTACCTGAAATAAATACTACAAAGTATATTGGCCAACAAACAATTTCAAGTTCTTATATACTTTTTGCTGATGCCGATTCTGTTGAATTTTTTGTAGATGACGTTTTAACCGATAAAATTGGTTTAACAACAGCAGGATCTAATGTGTTTAATTTTCAGGTTGAAAACGAAGGAGAATATGAAGTAAAACTCATAAGCTATCATAATGGTAATTCATATGAATCGAATAACAGCCTGGCCATTGCTGATTTTAACCCAAAATTAAATAAATTATTCAAACCTGAAGATATTGATAATACAATATCTATAGATGCAACCATTCAGGAAAATTATGATTCTATACAGATTGATTTGAATAATGTTGTGCATAAAACGATCACTGACTTTACAATTGGAAATAATATTTTTAATACAGAAATCAATGAAAGTCGTACTTACAGAGTAAAAATTATTGGCTATATTAACGATACGGGTTATGAATCAGGGTCGGAATATATTAACATGACTTATGTAGGTATTAATGAATTTATTGGGGTAGAAACGTTAAAAGTTTATCCAAATCCAACAAAAGGTAATATTTCTATCGAGATTCCTGAACATATTAATGTGCAAACGAATATTGATGTTTATTCTTTATCCGGAGTTAATGTTTTTTCAAGTAAAATTAGCAAAGATGATAACAGAATTAACCTCAATCATTTAAATAACGGTATTTATATTATAAGAATAATTTACGATGGAAAAGTTTATAGTAATAAAATTCAATTAAGAAAGTAGAGTAGAGTAGATACCAGGAAAAAAGAAAAGCCCCGATTTTGGGGCTTTTTTTATTCAGAATTCCGAAGACTCATTATGTCCCGATCAAAAATATACATATTTTTTTCGCCTAACATAGTTAACTTATCAATTATGTCCTGGACTGAAGATTCTTCTTCTATCTGTTCTGTTACAAACCACTGAATCCAATTATGAGTAGCAAAATCGTTCTCTTTTATTGCAAGAGCTACAATATCATTAATTGTTCCGGTAATGTATTTTTCATGCTCAAGGACCTGATAAAAAATTTTATTGACATTTTCAAAATCAACGGGAGGTTTTTCAAATGCTGGGATTATAGCATGCCCACCTCTTTCTTTAATAAAATCTATAAATTTCATCATATGCATACGCTCTTCTTCTGCCTGGGCAAATAACCATTTAGCAATACCTGAATAACCTTCTTTGTCAGCCCAGGAAGCCATAGCTAAATATAAATTAGAAGAGTAGCCTTCTTTTTCAATTTGTTCATTTAATTTCTTCTCAATTTTCTTTGGTAACATAATTTACAATTTTAATTTTTTTCATTTAATTCTTTATACAAACTAAATACAAAATAAAAGCTCAATTGTTCTATTCCAAATCTAAATTAAATTCCTGTTTAAGCTTGCCAAGGTTTTCATTTTTGGAAAGCATATGTTTAAACTTATCTTCAGAAGTATACAACTTGTTCGAATCTTCTTCTAATTCAGTAATTATAAATTTTAAATCTATTGCTGAGTTCTGAAGCTCCTGCCTTAAATAAGCCAATAATTCATTTCTTATTTCATTGATTTTTTGTTCCTGCAAATTATTATCGATAACAAAACTTACGATATAATTTTCTTCAAGTTTTGGGTCTTTGGAAGTAAGAGTATTAAATATTCTTGGCTTATTCACAAGCATATTAGAAAAAGTATGCCACTTTTCAATTAATTCTTTCTGCGTAAAATTATTAAATACAGGAGTTGGCTCCTCAACCTTAGGTGGTTCATTAACTGGTATGGTTTGCTTTTCTGAAAGACCGTGTTTATTGTCTGAAAGTTTCTTTTTTATCGAGAATGATGATATTTCCTCTGAATTAGCCAAAGGAGGTTTTATGTTTTTTTTTGAATTTAAAGGGTTAGACTTTACATCAAATTTTTGTTTATTTACTTCTTTTGGTTTTGATGAATCAGCCTCGGAGTTTTTTAGTTCAGCCTTTTTTTTTTCGAGTGTGATATTACACAACTCAATAATAGCCAGTTCAACGTGTAATCGCTTATTTCTACTCATTCGATAGGAAACATCACATTTGTTAGATATTTCGAGCGCCTGGAATAAAAATAATGGATCACAATTAAGGGTTTGTTGTTTGTAACGATCTCGAATATTAGCTCCCACTTCGAGTAATTGTAAAGTAGCTTCATCGCGGCAAACCAGCAAATTACGAAAATGCTCACTCAATCCATTAATAAAATGATGGGCATCAAAACCTTTATCTAAAATTTCATTAAAAAGCAATAAAGCATTTGAAATATCATGGTTAAGAAATGCATCTGTTAAGTTAAAGTAATAATCATAATCGAGTACATTCAAATTTTCTATAACATTTTGATAGGTAATATTATTTCCGGAAAAGCTTACAACCTGATCAAAAATTGAAAGGGCGTCACGCATGGCACCATCGGCTTTTTGCGCAATAACATTTAATGCATCAGTTTCATAGTCGATTTTTTCATTTTTCGCAATATGTTCTATATACTGAACTGTATCATCCACTTTTATTCTATTAAAATCAAAAATCTGACATCGAGAAAGAATGGTTGGAATAATTTTATGCTTTTCCGTTGTGGCTAGAATGAATACCGCATGTGCAGGGGGTTCTTCGAGTGTTTTTAAAAAAGCATTAAAAGCTTGCGCTGATAACATATGCACCTCGTCGATAATATAAATGCTATATTTCCCTACTTGAGGCGGTATTCTTACCTGCTCTATTAATTGCCGGATATCTTCAACCGAGTTATTGGATGCAGCATCCAATTCGTGAATATTATACGAACGATTTTCATTAAATGCTTTACAGGATTCGCACTCATTACAAGGTTCAACTTTCTCATCCAGGTTTTTACAATTTATAGTTTTAGCAAAAATCCGTGCGCAAGTAGTTTTCCCAACTCCTCGTGGGCCACAAAAGAGATAAGCCTGTGCCAGATGATTATTTTTAATTGCATTTTTTAACGTTGTTGTAATCGATGATTGCCCAACAACCGACTGGAAAGTTGAAGGCCTGTATTTTCGAGCTGAAACAATAAAATTTTCCATAAATTGATATTATGTTGACATGAACTACAAAGGTAAAATTTTTATAAAAAGTTCAATTTTAAATGTTCTTTTTTTAAGAATTTATTTTAAAACACTTTTATGCTCATTTACTTACAATTTTTCTTTGCATAAAATAAAAAATATATTAATTTTGCAACTCATTTAATTTAAACTAAAAAAATAAAAAATTATGATGAATCAGTACGAAACCGTTTTCATTACAACTCCCGTTTTGTCTGAAGCCCAGATGAAGGAGACGGTTCAAAAATTTATTAAAATTTTAAAAGATGATGGTGCCGAAATTGTGCACGAAGAAAACTGGGGCTTAAAAAAGCTAGCTTATCCCATACAAAAAAAATCTACCGGTTTCTATTATTTAATTGAGTTTAAAGCCGAAGGTAAAACAATACAGAAGCTTGAAACCGAATACCGACGAGATGAGCGAATTATCCGTTTCTTAACATTTAAGATGGATAAATACGCGATTCAATATAGCGAAAAGAAAAGAAGTAAAAAAGAACAAAAATCGGAGGAATAAGCAATGGCACAAAATCAATCAGAAATTAGATATTTAACTCCACCAACCGTAGAAATAAAAAAGAAAAAATATTGCCGGTTTAAGAAAAATAAGATTAAGTATATCGATTACAAAGATCCTGAGTTTCTGAAAAAATTTGTTAACGAACAAGGTAAAATTTTACCACGAAGAATCACAGGAACATCTTTAAAGTATCAACGTAAAGTTGCTAAAGCAATAAAAAGAGCGCGACATTTAGCTCTATTGCCTTACGTAACAGATATGCTTAAATAATTAAACGGAGGACAAAAAATGGAAATTATTCTTAAAGAAGACGTAAATAAACTGGGCCATAAAGATGATATTGTAAACGTAAAAGACGGTTATGCAAGAAATTTTTTAATCCCTAATGGATTGGCCGTTATTGCAACAACTTCAGCAAAAAAGATGCATGAAGAAAATAAAAGACAAAGAGCTCATAAAGAAGAAAAAATTAAAAATCAAGCGCTAGAGGTTGCTAAAAAACTAGAAAATAAATCGCTTACCATTGGTGCTAAAACTAGCTCTACAGGTAAAATATTTGGTTCAGTTAATACCATTCAGATTGCAGAAAAATTACAAGCTGATGGATTTGAAATTGACCGTAAAAATATAACTATTGCCGAAGACCAAATTAAAGAAGTTGGTAAATATAAAGCAAACATTAAATTACATAAAGAAGTTACTGTAGAAATTGAAATTGAAGTAGTTTCTGAATAAATTATACATTTATAAAAAAGAAAAGCGGTTGTCACTTGATAACCGCTTTTTTTATTAAAAAAATAAACTATTTAACGGCAATAGTCTCAATCTCAATTAAAGCTCCTAAAGGCAATTGAACAACACCATAAGCAGCACGTGCAGGTGGATTTTCCTTATAAAACGAGCCATATACTTCGTTCATGGATTTAAAATTAGCCATATCGCTTAATAAACACGTAGATTTAACTACATTTTTATACGAATAACCCGCAGCTTCTAAAATAGCTCCAATATTTTTCATTACTTGTTCGGTTTGTGCTTTAATGCCTTCGGGCATTTCGCCAGTTGTTGGATTTACAGGAACCTGTCCCGAAATGTACAACGTTCCGTTAATTTCAACTGCCTGACTATAAGGGCCAATGGCTTTTGGTGCATTCTCTGTATAAATTATTTTTTTCATAAGATTAATGTTAATTGGTTATAATGAGTAAAAATAACTTATTTTAGGATGTCTAAAAATAATATATCATGAAAATTTTTGTGGTTGATAATTTCGATTCTTTTACTTTTAATTTGATCCATATATTGGAGCAATTTGCTACCGAAGTACATGTTAAACGAAACAACCAAATAAATCTTAAATTATTGACAGAATTTGACAAAATTGTCTTCTCTCCTGGCCCCGGATTGCCTTCGGCGGTAAAAATAATGTATGATATCATTCATCAATTTAAAAATACAAAACCGATTTTAGGTGTTTGCCTCGGACATCAGGCTATAGCCGAATATTTTGGAGCTCAACTCATAAATATGAAAAAGGTAAACCATGGTAGAGAAATACAAACCCGTATAATTCAATCCGATTATATTTTTAAAAATATACCGTCCGAATTTTACTCCGGAAGATATCATTCATGGATAGTGGATAAAAATAATTTACCTGCTGAATTAGAGGTAACATCCATAGATTCAGAAAATAATATCATGTCTATTAAACATAAAACATATGATATTCATAGTGTACAATTTCATCCTGAATCCATTATGACTAACTACGGTATAGAGATACTAAAAAACTGGGTGGAGCATTAATTATAAATTATCGTACCAAGATTTACGTTTCGTCATTTTTAAGAAATCTCTTAAAGTAGCTGCTTTTACATTGATTTGAAAATTATAACTCTGATATCTTCCTACAGGAATCCAATTAAAACTCATTTCCCAACAGTGCAAATCACGATGAATATTTATAGATGTGGTTGATAGCTCCTTTTCTGATATATCATAGTTTGTACTAAAACTAATTTTCCATTTTGGGGTTAAGCTGAAATTTCCTGAAATTCTAAGTGTTTGGGTAACTTTTGATTCGTATTTAGGTTTTGAATAAGTAAATTTATAATTAGCACTAAAATTCCATGGAATATCAAAGTCAACATAATTTGTAATTTGTTGTTGATAATCAGCCATATCAGGATTTTGGTAATATCCCTCATCAAACATATTACTTCCACTAGCATTTGATTTTTCGCTTTGGCCTTTCTCAGATGATTTAAAAGAAAAATCAAGGCTTAAATCAGCTCTTGTTAATCGGCCAATATTGCCACTTTTTTTCCACTCAAATGCATTATAAACGTTACCTTCGTCGTTAATAGCATAAGGGTCGACAGTTGCCCCAAAATTAATTTTTATTTTATTTTCCAGTAATGCTGTACGGCCACTAATTGTTATTGGACTCCAATTTAATGAATCGGCAAAAATATTATAACCACTAGAAAACCTAAGGCTTTCCAATAATTTTACTTTTTTTTCTGTATTCGATGTATCTTTGTCATCACGGACTTTCATCTCCAGATTATTATTTAATCCAAAAGATATTGTACCATTCTGTCCAGGTGCAGAAGGGAATCTATATAATCCATTATCAAATTTTGAATATTCAACTTCTTTATACTCTCCACCCTGGAAAATTTCGTATGTATCATAATACTGGGATACCATATTACCCATATCCGGACGATAGGATATACTTGCAGAAGGAGTTAAAACATGGCGTAATGCAATAACCTTGGCCTCAGGATTTTTTGAAAGAAACATTCCATAAATATTAGGCCCAACGCTTAAAGATATCGATGGTTCAAATAATTGTGCATATTTAATCTGCGAAATAGTATCGGTAATAACTGCTCCATAAGTATCATTATCCTCATTATAATAATTGGGGTCCCAATATCGATTAATATAATTGGGATAAAGTATACCAGTATATTGTAAACGGGGCGATAAATTAAAATGCTTAAGCAATTTAAAATTAGTACTAACAGGAATATTGTGCTGAAATCCACTTTTAAAATCAGAGAACTTTGTATCGGTAAAGAGCAAAGAATCTTTGGTATTAATTTTATTTTCCAGCTTTGATGAATATTGAACTTCAATATCTTCGTACCATTTAGATTTACCAGAAGCATTTTTTCTGCGGAAAGGATATTGTCTGCTCATATCAAAAGTAATTACCGGTAAAGTTAAATCTACACTATTATTATTACTATTTTGCGATCCTTTAAGGTTTGCATTCAATCTGAAAGGTGTACCCGGCCAATTTTTTGAATAAGCAATACTTGAACTTTTTGTATTCCTGTTTCTATCTTGGATATTCCTACTATGAATTTGATCATATGAGCTAGAGCTAAAATTTACACTGGCATTAAAACTGCTTGTTGGGTTGGCTTTAGCATCTTGCGTATGGTTCCATATAACCTGAAAATCATTAGATTTAAAATAATCGGGTAATCCCTGTTCACTTTTTACTGTTTGCTTATAACTAACCGAAAAATTACTATTAAACTTATAACGCTTCCTGAACCGATAATTTAGATCTGTTCCCCAGGTACCTAACGAATAATAATCTCCAGTAATAGCAAGATCCATTTTATCATTTATTCCAAAGTAATAACCACCATCACGAAAGAAAAAACCTAACGTGTTATCTTCTCCGTATGAAGGAATAATAATTCCTGAAGATTGTTCGTCCTGACTGGGAAAGAAACCAAATGGCACAGCCACAAAATACAAAGGCAAATCTTCTAAAACCAAATATGAATACCCGGAAATAATTTTTTCTCCCGGAATAACTTTTGCTTTAGACATAGAGAGATAAAAATGAGGATGCTCAGGATTATCACAGGTTGTATATTTCCCATTTTTCATTAAAAGCTTGTTATCATCTAGCTTTTTAGTTATTTGGCTGTGTAAATAACCCTGTTCTTCTTCGGTAAAAACCTCTTCAATATATCCTTTTTTTGTTTTAAAATTATATTTTATGGTTTTAGCTTCAAATTTATCATTTCTTTCAGTAAATACTGGTTTTCCAATAAGTACACCAGTACTATCTAAAACACCACGGGCAAAAACAATATTATTTTCCTGATCATATTCAATAAAATCAGCTTCTAATACAACATCTCCATATTCAATTTTAGCTTTATTATATAAATAAACTCTTTTTTGATCAATAGATAAAACAATTGAATCCTGAGCATTATATTTAATTTTTGATTCTAGTATATTTTCTGATCTATTTAAAGAATCTTTGGCAAGCGTATCTGAGGGTATAGTATCAACTTCATTTAGGGAGATAGTATCATTAATTTGGGTTTCTGCCCCCCCTGTATCTTCTTGTGAGAATGAGAAGATTGGCAATAAACCCAAAAGAATTATATAAAAAATAAAATATCTAAATTTTAAATACAATTTTATTATACTATTTTTGTTTAATTATAGTTTAAATTTAAAGTTTCAAAACTAACTAAAATATTATATACATTGTATATGATGAAAGATTTAAAATTGATTTTTTTTAAACAAAAAAGATACCATAAAATTATTTTCTTATTAATAGTTTTAACATCATTATGTTTAAATATATATAGTCAAAATAATAATAATAACTATTCTATCAAAACAGTAGTTATTGATCCAGGACATGGAGGCAAAGATTCCGGCGCTTTAGGAAAAATTGCAAAAGAAAAAGATATTGTTTTAGCGATTGCACAAAAATTAGGAACATATATAGAAGAAAATTTGCCTGATGTTAATGTGATTTATACACGAACAACAGATGTTTTTGTCCCTTTACACGAACGTGCAGAGATTGCTAATAAAAATAAAGCCGACTTATTTATATCGATTCATCTTAATGGGAACAAAAATCATCGAGCTTTTGGTACGGAAACCTATGTTATGGGTATTCATAAAACTGACGGAAATTTAGAAGTAGCTAAAAAAGAAAATGCAGCCATTCTTTACGAAGAAGATTATACCTCAAAATATCAGGGATTTGATCCTCATTCAGCCGAATCATATATCATCTTTTCATTCCTTCAAAATACCTATTTAGAACAAAGTTTAAATTATGCTGCTTATGTTGAGAACGAATTTGAAACCAGGGCGTTAAGAAAAAGCAGAGGCGTTAAACAAGCTGGGTTTCTTGTACTTTGGCAAACCACAATGCCCAGTGTATTAATTGAAGCAGGTTTTTTAACCAATCCACAAGAAGAAAAATATTTAATATCAAAAGAGGGCCAGGAATATATTGCTTCTTCAATTTATAGAGCTTTTAAAAACTACAAAAATGCAATAGAAGCCAAAAGTAAATTTTCAACACAAATTGATTCGCTCGAAAAATACCAAAATGAAGACAGCCCTGTATTTTTTAAGATTCAAATTGCATCTGCCAGTAATCCAATCGAAAAAAATGACCCCTTTTTTAAAACTATCGAAAATATTGAAGAAATTAAATATAATGGGATGTATAAATACACTGTAGGCTCATCATCCGATTATAACGAAATTAACAAACTTAAAAACAGCATCGAAGATCAATTTCCTGATGCATTTGTTATAGCAATAGACAGTACAGGAAATATTATTCCATTACAAAAAGCATTAAATATCATCAATAACTAAATATACAAACATGAAAATAAAAAAAGAAACTAAAATAGGAATAGCCGTTGTTGTAACTTTAGCATTTTTTATTTGGGGATTCAGTTTCTTAAAGGGCAAAAATTTACTATCATCTAATTATCATTATTTTGCTGTTTACGAACATATCGATGGTTTGGCAGAAGCTAGCCCTGTTCATTTAAGCGGATATAAGGTTGGTGTGGTTGAATCAATTAAATTTCATGATAAAGACAAAAGTAAGATTATTGTTCGTTTTTCAGTAAATAAAAATGTACAAATACCTCAAAACTCATCTGCAGTAATTTATCCTGAGACAGTAATAGCGGGTAAAGCTATAAAACTTTTATTCTCAACATCTAATAATTTTTATCAATCAGGTGATACGATACCTGGTATCCTTGAAAAAAATTTAATGACAAGCTTAAGCGAAGAGTTATTGCCGGTTAAAAATAAAATAGAAAATTTAATAGTATCCATGGATTCTGTATTAGCCATTTTCGATAATACCCGAAGAGATAACCTGAAAAAATCATTGGATAATATTCATCATATTAGTGATGACCTGGAAAACTTAGTAGATTCAGAAAAAACAAGATTGAAAAACATCTTGTCGAATGTTGAATCCATTTCGGGTAATCTAAAAAACAATAATGAGCAAATAACAACCATCCTTGAAAATTTTTCAAATATTAGCGATTCACTCAATCAAGCAAATATTGAGTCTACCCTGTTAAATGCAAACAAAACCCTTGCAGAATTTAATGAGATAACCCAAAAAATTAACGAGGGAAAAGGAACTGTTGGAATGTTAATCAATAATGATTCACTTTATGTTAACCTTAACAATCTTGCAGCAGATTTAGATAGTCTTGTTATTGATTTAAATGAAAATCCAAATCGTTACGTTCACTTTTCATTATTTGGGAAAAAGAATAAAAAATAAAGATCAAAAAATCTTCTATTAGATTAGACTAATTATAAATTTTATTTTTTTTAAAATAAAATCGAAATAAAAATTTAAATCTAATATTATTCTTTAAATAATTTTTTTTAAATGTTTAGTTAACAATTTATTAACATAAGGATAAATTAAACACCTGATAATCAAAATAATAAATTTTATTTATTTTTTTAAAAATTTTAATAGGCTGATTCAAAATTCAATATAATATAATTGAAAAATACAACAGAATTTTAATTTTTTTTTCATGTTTTTTTTCACAAATTTGTTAGAGCAATTAAAAAGTAGTGGAAATTTTAAAATACTTGAGAGTTAAATGGATAGTAAAAAATATCAGGAAGTATGGGACAATTGCTTAAGAATTATTAAGGATAATGTACCTTCAATTAGTTTTAGAACATGGTTTGAACCTATTGTACCCCTTAAATTAAATGACAATGTTCTCACCATCCAAGTACCAAGTCCCTTTTTTTATGAATATTTAGAAGAACAATACATTGACATTTTAAGAAAAACACTCCGCAAAGAGTTGGGAAACAATGCCAAGTTAGAGTATAGCGTAGTTATGGAAAACAGCTTATATTCTAATAATAAGCCATTTACTGTTAAATTTCCTACGAACTATAAAACAGAATTAAAAAATAAACCGGTATCGGTGCCTTTTAATTCCGAAGAACAATCCATAAAGAATCCATTTATTATCCCTGGTATAAAGAAACTACATGTAGATCCAATGTTAAATCCCGACAATAATTTTAACAATTTTGTTGAGGGAGAATGCAACAGACTAGCCAGATCAGCGGGAAATGCTGTAGCCGATAATCCAGGTGGCACTGCATTTAACCCACTATTTTTGTATGGAGATTCAGGATTGGGAAAAACCCATCTTTCACAAGCTATCGGTATTAAAGTGAAAGAAAAATTTCCCGAAAAAACAGTATTATATGTAAACGCTAATAAATTTCAAACCCAATTTGTTGAATCTGTACGTAACAATAATAAAAATGATTTTCTTCATTTTTATCAAATGATTGATTTACTTATTATTGATGACGTACATGAATTTGCTGGAAAAGAAAAAACACAAGATATTTTCTTTCACATATTTAACCATTTACATCAATCCGGGAAACAGTTAATTTTAACCTCAGACAAAGCTCCAGTAGAAATGCAGGGCATGGAACAACGTTTACTATCCCGTTTTAAATGGGGCTTATCTGCTGATTTACAATCACCAGATTATGAAACAAGAATTGCAATCTTAAAACAAAAAATCTATAACGACGGCATTGAAATTTCTGAAGAAGTAATTGATTATATTGCTTCACACATAACTTCAAATATAAGAGAACTGGAAGGTGCGCTTATTTCTCTTTTGGCACAGTCTACGCTAAATAGAAAAGAAATAACCTTAGAGTTGGCTAAAATGATGATTGACAGGCTGGTTAAAAACTCTAAAAAAGAAATTTCTGTTGATTATATTCAAAAAGTGGTATGCGATTATTTTAACCTCTCTCCTGATCTACTTCAGTCCAAAACAAGAAAAAGGGAAATAGTTCAAGCCAGGCAAATAGCCATGTACTTTTCCAAAGTTCTAACCAAATCATCTTTAGCATCTATTGGAGCGCTAATAGGAGGAAAAGATCACGCAACCGTTTTACATGCCTGCAAAACAGTTAATAACTTAATGGATACCGATAAACGCTTCAAAAGCCAAATAGAAACCATTGAAAAAAAGCTAAAAGTTTAAGTGTACAAAAGCTCCTTTAGGAGCTTTTTTTATTCCATCCCTTTTCTTTAAAAATAAAACTTCTCATTAGGATATTTAACTAAAATAAGCTGTAAACTTAACAGATTCAATAAAATTTCATAAATTTATACATTGTTATCGATTCAAATTAAAAATAATTCAGGAGCTTAAATTACAATATAGCAATAAAAGCTTTTCAATTATAATTTTTCATATACATCTCTTATTCAGTAAAACTGAGGATTATGATTACATTTATTCTTAACCATAAGATTGTTAAAACAGATAAACACCCAGGAACCACCCTTCTTGATTTTATTCGTTACGAAATGCATTTACCCGGAACCAAAATTGGTTGTCGCGAAGGCGATTGCGGTGCATGTACTGTTTTAGAAGGTACATTTTCCCATGGAAATGTACATTATAAAAGTATTGTATCGTGCTTAACACCGTTAGGCAATGCCCAGGGAAAACATATTGTAACAATCGAAGGAATAAATTTAAAAGAGTTAACCCCTATTCAAAAAAATATGGTAAACCACTCTGCCACCCAATGTGGTTTCTGTACGCCAGGTTTTGTCATGTCTCTTACAGGGCAAGGGTTATCTCGCGAAAAATCGGATTATGAAAAAACACTTGCTTCAATTAGTGGGAATATTTGCCGTTGTACGGGTTATAAATCAATTGAAAAAGCAGCCAAAAACATTAATATTTTATTCGAAAACAAAGATATTCAAGATCCGGTAACCTGGATGGTTAATAATTATTTTCTCCCAGCATATTTTCTGGAAATTCCAGAAATGCTTAAAGATATCCATAAACAAACACACATGTATAAAGGACAAATTATTGCTGGTGGAACAGACCTAATGGTTCAAAAACCCGAAGAGATGGCCAATACAGATATCAGTCTTTTATCACACCGTAACGATTTAAAAACAATTAACGAAAGAAAAGAAAACATCAACATTGGAGCTGGTTGTACTGCAAATGAAATCATGCAATCTAAAACAATACAGAAATATTTACCAAATATTACTTCCTATTTTAAACTTATTTCATCAGCTCCTATACGGAACATGGGAACAATTGCAGGGAATTTTGTAAATGCCTCGCCTATTGGCGATTTAAGCGTAATTTTTCTCGCGCTAAACGCCACTATTGTTATAAAAAATAATAATGATAAAAGAATAATACCACTTAAAAATTTCTTTTTAGATTACAAAAAAATTGATTTGCAGGAAAATGAATACATTGATACTATAATGATTCCCATTCCTAAACCAAATTTTAAATTTAACTTCGAAAAAGTAAGCAAAAGAACACATTTAGACATTGCAAGTGTAAATTGTGCTCTATTTTTAAAAATTAATAATGATATCATTGAAGAATGTTCTGTTTCAGCTGGTGGAATAGCTCCTATTCCAAAATTCTTGAAAGAAACATCAACCTACTTTATAGGAAAACAGGTAACCAATGGTACCATTATTAAAGCCAGTAGAATTATGCAGAACGAAATCTCTCCAATTAGTGATATTAGAGGAAGCAAAGAGTATAAAATGCTTCTTTTACGACAATTACTCTTTGCTCATTTTATAAAATTATTTCCCAATTCGATTTCTTTAAAAGAATTGCTAAGTTAAAGGATAAATTATTATGAAAAATATAGACTCAAAAAATCACGTTACGGGCAAATCGGTTTATGTTGATGATATCCCTGTTCAGACCGGAACATTGTATGGTGCCATTTTTGGTTCGCCTAAAGCACATGGAAAAATCAAAAACATTGACCTTTCAGAAGCAAAAGCATTAGACGGTGTTGAAAGGATTTTTACTTATAAAGATATACCCGGTCAAAATCAAATTGGTGGAATTATTGAAGACGAGCCATTATATGCCGAAGAAGAAGTTCATTTTATTGGGCAGCCCATTGCTTTTGTGGTTGCACAAACTGAAAAAATTGCACAAAAAGCAGTAAAGCTGATCAAAATTAAAATTGATGAATGGGAAGTGGTTACCGACCCCAGAGAAGCTCAGAAAAAAGGACAGTTACTTTTTCCTCCACGTACTTTTAAAATGGGTGATATTGATAGTAAATGGAAAGATTGTGATTACATTTTTGAAGGGAAAGTAGAGAATGGAGGCCAGGAACATTTATACATTGAAACCCAGGGATCATATGCCTATCCAATGGATAACGGAAGCATTAAAATTCATTCATCGACCCAGGGAGCCACTGTAGTTCAGAAAATTGCCGCACGTATTTTAAACATAAAAATGCACCGTATAGAAGTTGATGTGGCAAGGTTAGGAGGAGCATTTGGTGGAAAAGAAGACCAGGCTACAGCCTATGCCTGTATGGCTGCACTGGCAGCATTCCATATGCAAAAGCCAATAAAAATATCACTTCATCGGCACGATGATATAATGATGACCGGAAAACGGCATCCCTACAGTTCCGATTTTAAAATCGGCTTATCGAAAGATTACAAAATTCTGGCATTTCAGGCTACTATGTATCAAAATGGAGGTGCAGCCAGCGATTTATCTCCAGCTATCTTAGAACGAACTCTTTTTCACTCAACAAATACTTATTTTATTCCTAATACAAAAGTTACCGTTTACAGCTGTAAAACAAATTTACCTCCTAATACGGCTTTTCGTGGTTTTGGAGGGCCTCAGGGAATGTTTCTTATCGAATCAGCTATTGCAAAAGCAGCCTGCGAATTAAATATCTCAAAACGAATCATTCAGGAAAAAAACTTTTTGCAAGAAAATGATATGTTCCAATATGGACAAGTTGCGGAGAATGTTAATGTTAAAAAAAGTTTTGAAACAGCAGATAAATTTTATCATCTTAAAAAAATTGAACAAGAAATTGATGCTTTTAATGCTAAAAACCAAAACTATAAAAAAGGAATGGCTATCATGCCCATTTGTTTTGGGATATCATTTACAAAAACGCCAATGAATCAAGCTCGAGCCCTTGTTCATATCTATCAGGATGGCAGTGTAGGAATTAGCACCGGTGCTGTTGAAATGGGACAGGGTGTTAATACAAAACTGATTCAGGTAGCTGCAAAAATTTTTTCAATTAATTCCAACCGAATTAAAATTGAGTCAACCAATACAACACGTGTAGCAAACACATCTCCTACAGCTGCAAGCTCTGGCGCAGATTTAAATGGAAATGCTTTGCGTATTGCATGTAACGGTTTGATGGAAAGACTAAAACACGCTGCAGCTAAAATGTTATCTTGTAAGCCTAATGATATCTCCATAAAAGATGAAATCATTTTTCAAAAAGATAAAAAAACAAATATCCTTTGGGAACAACTCATCGAAACTGCTTTTTTAGATCGGGTTAGCTTAACCGAAAATGGACATTATGCAACACCGGTAATTTATTTCGATAAAACCACAGAAAAAGGACATCCTTTTGCTTATCATGTATATGGAACAGCCTTTATTACTGTAACCCTAGACTGTATTCGTGGAACTTACGAATTTGATGATGTTAAGATTGTTCATGACTTTGGAAATAGTATGAATACAATTATTGACAATGGCCAGGTAGAAGGCGCAGTTGTTCAAGGTATTGGATGGATGACCATGGAAGAGTTATCCTATGCAAAAAACGGAAAACTTTTATCCAATAGCTTATCTACTTATAAAATTCCCGATATTTATTCTGTTCCTAAAAATATCGAAATTAAACCACTTAAAACCGAAGGTCCAGAACTTGCCATTTTGCGGTCAAAAGCTATTGGCGAACCTCCACTTATGTACGGAATAGGAGCCTACTTCGCAATAGCAGATGCCATAAAAGCATTCAATTCAAATTATAAAATTGATTTTAATGCTCCGTTTACACCTGAAAAAGTTTTAATGCGGTTATACCAAAAATAAATCATTTTTTACATCTTTGATGCCCAATACAAAATTAATGAATAGTAATATTATAAATGACAAATGGCTAAAAGCTTCAATTATAGGAACTTTTTGGGCTGCTTCAGAGATTGTTTTAGGTAGTTTCTTACATAATTTAAAAATTCCTTTTAGTGGCAACATTTTAACTGCTATAGGTATTATTCTTTTAATTTCGATTAGTTATAACTGGAAAGAAAAAGGGCTATTTTGGCGTGCCGGATTAATTTGTGCCATTATGAAAACCTTATCACCCAGTGCAGTTATTTTCGGGCCAATGATTGCTATTTTTAGTCAGGGCATTTTACTTGAAACTTTCACTCGTGTTTTTGGACGGTCCATCGCCGGATATATTATGGGAGCTATCTTTGCTATGTCATGGAATCTTTTCCAAAAAATTACGAACTACATTATTTTTTACGGATATAACATTGTTGAAATTTATAAAAGTCTTATAGAATATGCACAAGATCAACTTAATTTATATTTTGATACATTATGGCTTCCTATATTAATACTTTTAGCACTATATGGATTATTTGGTTTAGCGGCTGCTGTAGTAGGCATAAAAACTGGCCGTATCATAAAAGAAAATAAAAATTTAAAGGGAACTCAACATTTCAATCAAACCAATCGAAAGTTTGAAACGAAAAATCCTAATTTTAATTATTCCATTTACTGTTTGTTTATAAATCTATTATTAATGGCCACCGGACTACTATTTATCAATTATACTGAATGGCCTGTTTGGAGTTTTTCTATTATTGCAATTGTTGGCATATGGCTAATTAGATATAAAAGGGCATTACGCAAACTTACCCAATCGAAATTTTGGATTTATTTTTTCTTAATTACCATGGTAGCAGCTTTTGTCTTTACTAAAATTCAATCAAACAGCTTGCAAAGTGGTTTATTAATCGGGTTACAAATGAACTTCAGGGCAGCCATCATCATTATTGGTTTTTCGGTATTAGGAACCGAGTTGTACAATCCTAAAATCCGTAGCTTCTTTTTGAAATCATCCTTTAAGCAATTGCCCATGGCCCTTGAACTGGCATTTAGCAGTCTTCCGGAAACCATTTCTTCAATGCCTGATGTCAAAATCATACTAAGGAAACCAATAATCATACTTAACCAAATGGTAACACAAGCAGAATGGAAGTTAGCCGAAGTAAAAGAACAAATGAATTTTTCACAAAAAATATTTATCGTTACAGGCAGCATTGGACAGGGAAAAACAACTTTTATTCAAAAAATCATTGAAAATTTTCAATCAAAAGGGATAGCGCTAGGTGGAATCTATTCACCCAGAGTTATGCAAGGTAAAACAACCGTAGGATACGATATAATAGACATAAATACCAACGAAAGAGAAAGCTTTCTACGACAAGATTATACGGGAAATAATTTAAAAATAGGCCGGTTCAATATTAATCTACAAGGATTACAAAAAGGGGTTAAAGCAATAAAAAAATCAAGTAATAACAATATACAAATTATTATAATTGATGAAGTAGGTGTGTTAGAATTAGAAAATAAAGGTTGGGCCAAAAATATCGAAGAGATAATACGTAATTCTCAAAACCATGTTTTACTGGTTATTCGTGATAGTTTTGTTGAAAAGGTAATTAAAAAATGGGAAATTAAAAATTACCAGATTTTTGATATTAAAGATAAAGATTTTATGAGTATTAGTAATACTATTCATCAAACGATTATTCAATCCAATTAAAATACTTTTTATAATCAGTCTTTGTATTGATATTAACTAATACTTTATTATCCAATACTTTAATTCTTTTCGTGCGATACTGATTTAAAAATTTTTTCAAATGAATTTGATTCTCTAGGCAATTATTTAAATCACTTACAACATTTTCGGATAGTAAAAATGGATGTCCTCCTCTTCTATTAAATTCTGGATAGATATAATCGTATTTATCTGCATTATGCTTTAAAGCCATTAACACTTCATGATTAACAAAGGGGTTATCTACATTATGAACAAAGATATTTACTTTTTTACTTAATGCCTGCACTCCTTTCTTTAAAGAATAAAACCGGTGCCATTCTGGATGATCGTTAATCACAATTTTTGTTTTTCTCGGAAATTGCAGCTTATTTTCTTTTAAAAATTTATAATTATCAATATTTAATACCTGTACAATCTCTGTACATCTAAACTTTTCATATTCATCTGCGATATGTTCAATAAATGTTTGCGACTCGCTATACTTTAAAGCAAATTTAGGAAATCCCATTCGAGATGAATTCCCGGCAGCCAATATAATAACAGAAAAATCTTTTTTTATTTCGCTCTTTTGTTTCATTTTTTTTCTAAATTCAATCATAAATATAGCAGAAATTTAACAATATGGGTTGATTTACGTAAATTTGTTAAAATACATTATTTATTTAAACAACGATAAAACTATGGCTGATCACTTTTCTCCAATCACAATAAAACATCTTTTACAGATTATTCTTTATGAATACGAATCAGAAAAAAGCATTTTAGGAATTCCAGAAGAACTTTTTTTTAATCCTACAAAAAACACTCATCTCCAAAACACCCAGTTTAATCAACAGATTGACTCTCCCATCGGTGTAGCAGCAGGCCCGCATACTCAAATGGCACAAAATATTGTAGCATCCTGGTTAATGGGTGCACGGTATATTGAATTAAAAACAATACAAACACTGGATGAATTAGATATCGCAAAACCTTGTATCGATATGCAAGATGAAGGTTATAATTGCGAATGGTCGCAGGAACTTAAAATTGAAGAGAGTTTTCATGAATATCTAAATGCATGGATAATCATTCATATTTTAAATCATAAATTTGGATGGAAACCCCATATAGCCACCATATTTAATATGAGTGTTGGGTACAACCTGGAAGGAATATTAAAAGATAATGTTCAGTGGTTTTTCAATAAAATGAACAATTGCTCCTATGAATTAAAAGAGAAAAAAGAGCAACTAAAAAGCATCTATCCAGAAATTGATTCTATAAAAATACCATCACAAATATCAAATAATATTACTTTATCAACCATGCATGGCTGTCCGGCTAACGAAATTGAAGACATTGCTTCCTATTTATTAACCGAAAAAAAACTACATACCTTTGTTAAGTTAAATCCTACCTTATTAGGCGCTAATGATTTAAGGACAATTCTGAACGAAAAACTTAGGTTTAAAACTGTTGTTCCGGATATTGCTTTCGTACACGACCTGAAATATGATGATGCCATAAACATCATTGAGTCATTAACCAATACTGCTAAACGAGAAGAATTGGATTTTGGGTTAAAACTTACCAATACATTAGAATCAGAAAACTTTAAATCGGTTTTTAATGATAATGTGGAGATGATGTATATGAGTGGACGTGCGTTACATCCTGTTTCAATTCATGTAGCTCAAAAACTTCAAACTCATTTTAACGGATCACTACAACTCTCTTTTTCCGGAGGGGCTAATGCTTTTAATGTTTCTGAGGTTTTATCCTGCGGTTTTAAAACGGTAACTGTATCTACTGATTTATTAAAACCAGGTGGCTATATGCGTTTAAAACAATATTTCGATGAATTGGGATCTATCAATCTCCATTCGGTTACCCAAGAAATTGCATTAAAAAATTTGAACCATTACGCTGATAAAGTATTAGAATCAGATTTTTATCAGCGAAATACAATTCACGAACCATCCATTAAAACAGAACTGCCACTCAATTATTTTGATTGTATTTCAGCTCCTTGCAAAGATACCTGTGCTACCCATCAGGATATTCCTGATTATATGTATTATACTGCCAGTGAACAGTTTGACAAAGCCTATGAGGTAATTCTAAAAACCAATCCCTTTCCGGCTATTACCGGTATGGTTTGCGACCATTTATGCCAGAACAAATGTACACGCATAAATTATGATAATGCGCTCTTAATTCGCGAAGTAAAACGATTCATCTCCGAACAGGATGAAGTAAAGTTGAATCCAATTAAAAAAAATAATATTAAAGTGGCTATTGTTGGAGCTGGCCCTTCGGGATTATCCTGCGCATATTACCTGGCTTTGGCTGGTTTTTCGGTTGAAGTTTTCGATAAACATTTCAGGGCTGGAGGAATGGTACAATATGCGATTCCTGGATTCAGGTTAACCGACAAAGCCATTAAAAAAGATTTTAATCGGGTAACCGATTTAGGAGTGAAAATCCATTATAACACCAAAATTGATGCTGCAAAATTTAATCAGTTAAAAAAACAGAATCATTATATTTTTATTGGTGTGGGAGCGCAACGTTCAACTCCTTTTCAACTGGAAGGTATTGAGACAGAAGGAGTATTAGATTCATTAGACTTTTTGCTACAAGCAAAAAAAGGCAATGAAACAGGCATTGGCAAAAATGTAGTGATTATTGGCGGAGGAAATACAGCAATGGATGCCGCCCGAACAGCCTACCGCCTGGTTGGAAAAGACGGAAAAGTAACTATTGTTTACCGACGAACAATTAATGAAATGCCTGCCGACCAGGGTGAAATAAAAGCTGTTATGGAAGAAGGGATGGAAATTATTGAACTGGCAGGGCCCGAAAAAATCATTAACGAAAATGGCAGGGTTACTGCACTGCTTTGCAGTAAAATGGAGTTAAAAGGAACTGATAATTCCAGAAGGCCCAAACCGGTTAAAGTTAATGGGTCTGAATTTAAAATATTGTGCGACACTATTATTCCTGCTATTGGACAAAGCCTGGATATTGATTTTATAACCGAAGAATTAATAAAATCTCAACCCGGTAATTACCAAACACAAATAGAAAATGTTTTTATAGGTGGAGATGCTTTGCGCGGAGGAGCAACAGCCATTAAAGCTATTGGCGATGGAAGAAAAATAGCAGAAAAAATAATGCAAAAGGCATCAGTCGATTTTTCGATTCCAATACCTGGTAACAGAAAACCTCACAGTAAAAAAGAACTGATGCTTAAAAGAGCAAAAAGACAATTTGCGCCTGAAATTATAGAATTAGATATTAACGATCGCAAAAATTTTAAACTGGTAAGTGAAACATTAAATAAAGAAACCATTGTTAACGAAGCCAACCGTTGTTTATACTGCGATGAAATTTGCAATATTTGCACAACTGTTTGTCCTAATTTTGCTAATTATTCCTATGAAATAGAGCCTGTTTCGTATTATCTTCAAAAAGTAATTCAACAGGAAAATGGAGAAATAGAAATTGAAAACCAAGGTTTATTCGAAATCAATCAGAAATATCAAATTTTAAATATTACTAATTTCTGTAACGAATGTGGAAACTGCGAAACCTTCTGTCCAACCAATAGTGCTCCGTATAAAGAAAAACCAAAATTCTGGTTAACCAAATCATCGTTTGATGAAGCCGAGGAAGGCTTTTATCTGGAAAAAGATGGGACTTTACTTTATAAACAAAATAACCTCCAAATGTCTTTAATGGAAACCCAAGATGAGTATATATACAACACCCACGAAATTGAAGCTCATTTTAATAAAAATGATTTTATTTTGAAAGATATACGTTTTAAAGTAAAATCAGCTAAAAAAGTTGAATTTGAACAAGCAGCTATAATGAGTATTTTAATTAAACCCGCTAAAAAATTATATATAAATACATAATAAGGAATATTCAGTATTCACACTATAATAATAAAATTAAGACAAAAACTATTTCGTTAATTTTTTATACTTAAAACGTTTGGGAGCATCAGTTCCCAAACGTTTTCTTCTGTTTTCTTCATATTCTGAAAATGATCCTTCGAAGAAATGAACATGCCCTTCTCCCTCATAAGCCAATATATGTGTTGCAATACGGTCTAAAAACCAACGGTCGTGACTAATCACTACAGCACATCCGGCAAAATTTTCCAGCCCTTCTTCTAATGCACGTAAGGTATTAACATCAATATCATTAGTAGGCTCATCAAGCAGCAATACATTTCCTTCGGCTTTTAAGGCTAATGCAAGATGTAGCCTGTTACGCTCACCACCGGATAAAACACCACACCTTTTCTCCTGATCGGCACCAGTAAAATTAAAGCGGGCAACATAAGCGCGAGAATTTACTGTGCGATTTCCTAACTTCATATTTTCAAGTCCATCAGATATTACTTCATAAACTGATTTTTCAGGATCAATTGTTTTGTGAGTTTGATCTACATAGCTAATTTTTACAGATTCGCCAATTTCAATATTTCCTTCATCAGGTTTTTCCTCTCCCATAATCATTCGGAATAGTGTAGTTTTACCAGCACCATTTGGACCAATTACACCAATAATACCGGCTGGTGGAAGGCTAAAACTCAAGTCGTTGATTAATAAGCGATCGTCATATCCTTTCGTAACGGCATCCATCTCAATTACTTTATCTCCTAGACGAGGCCCGTTGGGAATATAAATTTCTAACTGTTCTTCTTTTTGTTTTACATCTTCATTAAGCATTTTATCATAAGCCGACAAGCGGGCTTTCGATTTGGCATGACGGGCTTTAGGAGCCATACGTACCCATTCTAATTCACGCTCAAGTGTTTTTCTCCGTTTGGAAACAGTTTTTTCTTCCATTTCGAGCCGTTTTGATTTTTGCTCTAACCAGGAAGTATAATTTCCTTTCCATGGGATACCTTCGCCACGGTCTAATTCCAAAATCCATCCAGCAACATTATCCAAAAAATACCGGTCGTGAGTGATACAAATAACGGTTCCCTTGTATTGTTGCAGATGTTGTTCGAGCCAGAGCATACTTTCTGCATCAAGATGGTTTGTAGGCTCATCGAGCAATAAAACATCCGGTTCCTGAAGAAGTAGACGACATAAGGCAACACGACGACGTTCTCCTCCTGAAAGTTTACTTACCGGTTGTTCATCCGGAGGGCATTGCAGTGCGTCCATCGCGCGATTCAGCTTCGTATCAATATTCCAGGCATCCAGATGATCAATCATCTCCTGTAAAGCAGCCTGCTCTGCCATTAATTTATCCATTGCATCTGGATTCTCATACACCTCCGGCAATTCAAATTTCTTGTTTACCTCCTCATATTTACTTAATACATCGGCAACTTCCTGTACTCCTTCCATTACAACTTCTCTAACTGTTTTGCTTTCATCTAACTGAGGTTCCTGGCCTAAAAGCCCGATGGAATACCCCGGTGAAAAAACCAACTCTCCATTAAACGACTTATCAATACCTGCAATAATACGAAGCAAAGTAGATTTACCGCTACCATTTAATCCAATAATTCCAATTTTAGCTCCTAAATAAAAAGACAAACTAATATCTTTAATAACCGTTTTATTGGGTGGGTAAGTCTTACTTACCTTATACATTGAGAAAATAATCTTCTTATCGTCAGTCATAGCGTCAACATTTATTTACTTAAAAAAAACAAAATTAGTAAAAAGCAACCATCATCAATACTATTTAATCAAAATAACAAGTTCGAATTAGTTTTAAAATTTTATTTATAAATTGTAACTTTTTTGTGAGCTTAAAGACATATAGTTAAAACATATAAATTTTATAAAAAATCAATTAAAATAATGAAAACACTCAAAACAAACATGCTGTTATTATCCTTACTATTTTCTTTTATGCTTGTAAACGGACAAGAATATTTCCAGCAAGAAGTAAATTATAAAATAAAGGTTCAACTTAATGACACAACGAATAGTTTATCAGCTCATGAAAAAATTGAGTATATAAACAATTCGCCCCATCAATTGGAATTTATCTATTTTCATTTATGGCCCAATGCATATAAAAATGGCCATACCGCCCTGGCAAAACAAAAGTTAGAAACCAGTTCATATCGGTGGTTTGAAAATAAAAACCTAACGGGTTATATCGATTCACTAAAATTTATGATTAATGGAGAACCTGCAAAATGGGAATCTGATAAAGACCATATTGATATTTGTAAGTTATACCTAAATCACCCGTTACTTCCTGGAGAAAAGATAACCATAACTACACCCTTTTATGTAAAATTACCCAGTTGTTTTATATCCAGGCTGGGACACGGGAACCAGTCCTACCAAATAACACAATGGTATCCCAAACCTGCTGTATATGATCATTATGGATGGCATCCCATGCCTTATCTCAACCAAGGTGAATTTTATTCAGAATTTGGTTCATTTGATGTATCCATCACCCTTCCCAAAAATTATGTTGTAGGAGCTACAGGAGATTTGCAAACACCTGAGGAAATTGAATGGCTGAATAAAAAGGCGGAGGAAACCGCTCAAATTAAAAAATATGAAAAATCAGACTATCCAATTCCAGCATCAGATTCTACCTTAAAAACGATCCGATATACACAGGAAAACGTTCATGATTTTGCCTGGTTTGCCGATAAACGGTTTCACGTACTAAAAGGAGAGCGGGAAATGCCCAATACAGGAAAAAAAGTAACCCTGTGGGCGATGTTTTTAAATAGAGATGCAAATTCATGGCAAAAATCTATTGAGTATATTGGTGATGCATTATATTACTATTCGTTGTGGTATGGCGACTATCCCTACAATAATTGTACTGCAGTACACTCAACAATTAGTGCCGGAGGCGGAATGGAGTACCCTAATATTACCGTTATTGGCAATTCCGGAAAAGATCTATCCTTAGAAATGGTTATAATGCACGAAGTAGGGCATAACTGGTTTTATGGGATGTTAGGATTTAACGAGCGCGACTTCCCCTGGATGGATGAAGGAATAAACAGTTTTAGCGAAGCCCGCTATATGAAAAAGAAATATAAAGGCAATGCTAAACTATATAAAATGGCCATGAACGAAAAACAGGCTAAATTTTTAAACATTAATCATCTGTCCTATCAGGCAATGCATCGCTTATCATACTTATTGTCAGCCAGATATAATATCGACCAACCAGCCAATCTGCATTCTACTGAGTATACTTTTAGTAACTATGGGCAAATAACCTACCATAAAGTTTCATTAATGTTTAACCATTTGCTTGCATACCTGGGCGAAGAAGAGTTTAATGCCATTATGCAAGACTTTTTTGAGCAATGGAAATACAAACATCCTTATCCAGAAGATATCAGAAGTGCTTTTGAACAAGAAAGCGAAAAAGATTTAAGCTGGTTTTTTGATGACCTCCTGGAAACAACCAAGAAACTTGATTATAAAATTAGCGGATTAAAGGACAATCAACTCAAAGTAAAAAATACCGGATGGATAAATGCTCCATTCCCGGTTACTGCTTTTAAAAACGGAGATAAATTATTTACGCAATGGTATGAAGGGTTTGACGATAAAAAAACATTAACACTTCCTCAAAACACAGATTTTGATTACCTGATAATTGACCCAGATTACCGAATGCCAGAAATGTATACCCATAATAATTATATCAGAAAAAAAGGACTATTTCGAAAAACGGAGCCACTGAATATAAACTTAATAGGTGTAGTTGAAAATTCGAAATATACCAATATCAACATTTTTCCGGCTATGGGTATAAATCAATACAATAAATATATGTTGGGTATGCTTTTCTACAATTCATTTGTGCCCCGAAATAAATTTGAATATCAGTTGGTACCCATGTATAGCTTTGGAAACAATAACCTGGCAGGATATGGAAACTTTGAGTATCATATCTTACCGTATGAATCAATTTTTAGGGAAATAACCTTAGGCCTTTCGGGAAAACGATATGCATTCAGTAGTGCCTCAGACGATAATTTTCATCAGCTAAAAGCTGAAATAAATTTTCACCTGCGTAAAAGTAATGTTAAAAGTAAAATTAAAAATAATATCAGCCTAAGCACTATTATTGCTGATAATGTAAATGATATTATGATGAATAACAATCCGGATTTGGAAACATTTATCCAATTAAGCTATAATCATCAGAACAGTTCTTTTACCCCTTATAACTTGCAGGTAGCCGGACAATATCATCAAGATTTTTTAAAAGCAAATACTGAGTTTAATTATCAATTTAATTACATGAGAGGAAGCAAGGTAAATATTAGATTATTTGGAGGAGCATATCTTTATACCAGCAAAAACTACTTGCCAATTTACAATTATGGACTAAGCAGCCTTTCGGGTACAGCTGATTATACCTATAGCCATATATTTTTAGGGCGTTTTGAAAACCCGGCAGGCTCAAATTTTCTGGGCAAACAATATGTAACCGGTGATGGTGGGTTTATTACCCATGCTCCACATTTTACTACATCCGACTGGATACTTTCACTCAATACTTCATTGGCAATCCCTTTCTTGCCCTCCATTTTAGATTTCCATCTTTATGGAAACATTGCTACCTATGGAACTCCCGATAATTTTCAAGGGTATGATAATTCTTCTTCTATAGCCTGGGAATGTGGCATTGAATACAGGCTTCCCGGAAAAATAGCTACAATTTCATGCCCACTGTTATTGTCAAACCAGCTAAAAGATTATAGCAATGATATTTATGGTAGTTTTTACGAACGAATTCGTTTCTCTATAGATCTTAGTATATTTAATGTGTTTGATATTGCAGAAAATGTGCTTTTATAAAAAACAAAACGCTACGAGGTAAAAAAATCTCGTAGCGTTTTTATCTATAAGATCTGAATTATATGGTAAAATCCAGGCTCAGTTCATTTAAGATTTCTTTTTTAGGTTTTGAGGTTTTCACATCCCAACCCCTTTTCTTATAATAATTTGTTAAATTCTTTTCAAAATCATTTTTATCAACAATAGCGCCTTTATGTTGGCCATACGTAAATTTATTTTCGAAAAATTTATCAGGTAATCTATCATCTTCACGCCTGAATCCTTCCCGGTAATTAAACATTTTCTCCAGGGTAAAGATACGGGTCCCTGCTTTTGCAAATTCATCTTCGGTCCATTTAAGCCCTGTAATGGCACTCATAAATTTAGCATAACTAACCTCGTCGCGATACCAACTACTGGCAAAGCTGCATGCAGCAATAGAATCGCGAAGCGCTGTCTGATCCTGTCGTTCAGGCGAACCACCATTCATGTGGCAAGCACCACGGTTGCTCGTAGCATAAATTATTGACCACCTGTTGGAATGAACAGGCACATTCCATGCAGCAAGTTCATGGCCTTTAACATGTATAGCAAATTTATGTGCATCGCCGCCAATTTTTTGGGCAAGATATTTTACACCATGACAAGCCATCTCTCCTACTCCTTCACGTTTACCCATTTTATGTAACATTTGAAGTGCAGCATCCACATTTCCCCAGGTTAAATCAATACCATCGAGGAAATCAATATCAATTATTTTTTTCTCATAAGCCTCCATCAAAAAACCTATAGTATTTCCAGCAGAAATAATATCGATACCATAATCGTCGCCCACAACAATGAGCTTATGCAATCCGGATAAATCAGAAATCAAAAGGTTTGCGCCTAACATGGTTCCTGTTTCATACTCAGGGCCATCGTGTACCATCACACCGTAAGCTCCTTTGGCTAAACCACTTTTTTTACACGCCAGGTGGCACGAAAAACATGCGAAGTCACGTTTCCACACCTCTTTACGGTTGGCTTCGGTTCCAATCTTCTCAATTTCTGCAAATGTTCCTTCACTGTAATTTTTTACTGCCTGAGTACCATTTTTACTGGAACTCTCAAGTGCATCTGCAGTACCTCCATAACGCCATCTTTCAACACCCTCATGGTTAACTTTAAACGATGTACGTATTTTTTTCAATAAATCGAGATAACCTTTATGATCGCCTAGGTTAGGCATTTGTGTTCCTTTAACAGCAACAGCTTTAAGGTTTTTAGATCCCATAACACATCCAACGCCTCCTCTTCCGGCTGCTCTGGCAGCTGTATTTATAATAGAGGCCATCGGAACCAGGTTTTCACCAGCAGGGCCTATATAACAGCTTTCGTATTTTCTGTCTCCAATTTCATCTACAAAAACTTTATCGAATTCATCGGTACCCATTCCCCAAAATTTGGCCGCATCACAAATTTCTACATTATCATCTGTAATTTTTAAATATACAGGCTTTTCAGCTTTTCCGGTAATACAAATACCATCGTAACCGGCATATTTAATTTCCGGCCCAAAAAAACCACCCATATTGGAATAACTAACTGTTGAGCCATTTTCGTATTTTGGATTTACTGCAGATGTACGAGGCGATTTGGTTACCACACAGGTTCGCGATGAGGAAGGAATAGGCAGCCCGGAAAATGGGCCGGGCATAAACAAAAGTGCATTATCTGGAGAAAGAGCATCAGTGCCTGCTTGTGGAAGTTTGTCCCATAAAATTTTTGTTCCCAATCCTCGTCCGCCAATAAATTGCTTAATATCTTTTTCAGGAATTTGTGTGTTTTTTATTTCTCCTGTAGTAAGATTTATATCGAGTAACTTTCCGTAATATCCTTTAATTGACATAATCTACGTTTATTTCATAATATTTTTTGATAAGCTTTTCAGCAATCGCTTCAGGAGACAAATTATCCAGGTCTCTATCTTCGGGCATTTCTATATAAGTCAGCGCATCGAAAGGGCAATGTTTTACACATTGTGGGTCTCCATCACAAAGGGTACACATACGTTCGGGTTTATTGGTTTCGGGATTTGGGTGGATTATTCCGCCCCTCAAGTTTTCGCAAGCTTTAGCACATTGGCCACAACCCACGCAACGTTCTGTATCGTTTTTTATGGTCATATTTTCCTGATCGCGGTACAATGCTTTACGTCCGGTAGTTAAATCAGGCGCTACCGGGCAGGCATCAATACATGGGGCATCAGGGCAGATAGCACATGTACTCGGAATATCAACATCAGGATTGTAATGATATACCTTGATGTTAGAATAGTGTGGATTGCCTAATCCTAACACTTCCTCACCATCAATTATCGTTTTGTGGTTATAAGCTGAACAGGCAGTCTCGCAAGTCCGGCAACCGGTACATTTATCAAAATCTACAGAAATAGCTTTAATTAATTTATGCTCTTTATCTTTTATTATTCTAAAACCCAGCGTACCTAAAACTATCAGTCCACCACCCCCTAAAGCAATATCCTGCAAAAAATGCCTACGCGTATATTCTTTAATTTTATCACTCATAAAAAAATCGATTAACGTTTATTACCAGCAGTAAAAAAATATACGAAAATAGAGCCTAAAATTACATAAACAGCAAAGTTATGGCCCATTTTAGCTCCTAAATTTATAAAAGCATGATATCCTGTTACCAGGATAAGGAAGAGAGAAGAAATAACCGTTAAGTTGTTTTTAGCTAAAAATCCTCCAACAAACAACAAAACAGAAAAAACCACATAAACCACTGAAATATAAAACATTACACTTTTAAAATTAAAAGCTGTCATTGGTTCCCAATAGGTAATTAAAACAAAAAATACCACTGCAAAACGCATTAACCAGGTTGCAAGTGGAAATAGTCCTTTTACTGGTTTCATAAGATTAATTTTAAGGTTTAAAATTACAATAACCGATATGCAATCCTATTCATAAGGCTTTCGGCAGGATAAGATAAGAAATCTTCAAAACCCTTTCCAATAATATGGGATAAAATTTAAAATAAAGAAGTAATATAGAATGATTCTTTGGAAGTATTCCCTGAAAAATATGTGAAATAAAAAATCTACCATCCTAAAGTTCCGGCAGGGAAGTTATTAAATGGGTAAATTTGTTTAGTTGTTTAGTTGTTTAGTTGTTTAAATGAATAGTTTATGTACGTTACATTTTCAAAAGAATCATTTATCAAATAACCAAATACTAATTTCTAATTTCAAAACTCAAATCTCTTCAATATCTTCGGCTTTAAGCCATCCTTTACTCCCGTCGCTCAATTTAATTTCTTTCCAATTACCAACCTCATCCTGTAACCAAACTTTAGTTCCCTCGTGAATTACAAATAAGTCGGTTCCGCTAATGTCCGGCGAGCTCTTAACGGTAACAGAAGGTTCCATCACAATAGCTGTATCTTTAGTGATTATTTTCTTTTTTTGTTTGGATGAAAAAATCAATGAAAAAATAGAAATTATTATAAAAATAAATCCCAACCAAAATGAAAGTTTTTTTAATCCGTATTTTCGAGTATATATATATATGGAAATAAAAATAAGTGCCAATACAAATACAATTATACTAATTATTGCCCAATGATTGGAAGAGAACCAATTAATACTATCTCTAATCCAAACATTAAGAAAAAATTCAGGAAGTTTCTCTATTCTATCAACGGTAAGTCTGTTAGCCATTTCGAGATTATATTTAATATCTTCGTCATGGGGTTTTAAAAGCAATGCCCGTTCGTAATTTAATATCGCTTTATCAATAATATTTTGCTTGTAATATGCATTTCCTAAATTATAATATAATGCAGCCGATTCGTATCCATGTTCTAAAATCATTTCATAATAATTAATGGCCTGCGCATAGTCTCCATTGGTATAAGCCTGGTTTGCTGAATCTAACCATTCATTATGCTGTTTTTCAGCATGAACAGATACAATAGTTAGTATTAATAAAATGAATATAGCGCTAATTCTTCTCATAACAATTTCTCCCACCCTATTTTAATTTTTGCTGTAATTTACTTATTACCTGGATTGCATCGTTGTAAAGAGTATCCATCTTTGTTTCTTCGGTAACAGGTGCATAACGTGCATATTCACAACGGTCAATAATACTTAATAAACGATCAATAGATGCATTATCAATATTTTTGGATAATAATTCTTCACGGACAGTATCTTTTGATAGATGAGCAACCGGAATTCCTAGTTTATCGCTAATATAGCCCCACAAAGCTTTAACTAACTCTTCATAAAATGCCTCACGTTGATTTTGTTTCATTAACCGAGCGGCATTTTTTAGACGTTTACGTGCATATTTATTCGCTTTTTTATTTCTGGCACGTTTGATATCAGTATTTTCTTTAATTTTCTTTCTTCGTAAGAATAAAACCAGGAAGAAAATAATAATTGAGCTTAAATAACTGATATAAAACCATCGCGATCCAAATATAAACTTATCCTTTTTGTATAAACGGGTATCTTTTGTATTGATAAAACGAATATCTTTACCCAGGTATTGGACATCTTCCTTATTAAAAACAGTAGCAACTCCCAATGAAGTATCGGTAGTTGATTTTCCAACCTGAATAGTAAAAGGCCCTGCAGAATGTTGTCTGTATTGATTTGATTTTGTATCAAAATAGGCAAAAGAAAACTTAGGTATAGTATATTGGCCTGCCCTACGTGGAATCATTAAATATTCGAATATTTTATTCCCATAGGCGCCATTTTCAGAATGTTTAATATTTTCGATAACTTTAGGATCGTAAACATCAAAATCAGCAGGGAAATCAATATCAAACGGATTAATATATTTTAAATTTCCATTACCGGTTATTTTCACTCTTAAGGTAACCGCTTCGTTTGAATTAACCTGGGGTTTATCGATATCAGCAGTTAATTTAAAATCACCTACTGCTCCGGAAAAATTATACGGCCTATTATTTGGCAATGGTTCCACCTGAATGGTTACCGCATTACTAACAACTTTCTGTCTGGCATTTTCGAATGAACCAAAAAAGTCGTCAAAAATACTACGCGATTTCCGGTCCGAAGGCTTTTGATAATAAACATCAAGCTCAAAAGGTTCGATGGTTAACGTTCCTGTTTTTTGTGGAAATAAAATATATTTTTTTAGTATCCCAGTCAGATATATCTGATTATCAATTCTTTCACGATTTAAACTGGTTAATGGAGGTGTTTCCAGCTCTTGGGTTAAAAATCCATCGAATGAAGGCAATTTGGCATTTTCAAGCCGGGTAATATTCAGGCGAGAGTAAAGTTTTATCGTAGCTACTAAATGTTCTTCCCGATAAATTTTTTGTTTATTAACGCTTATACTTATATAAATATCCGATTTCTTTATTTGGCTGGTGTTGGGGCCATGCTGTTGTTGGTTAGTAGTAGCCTGGGTTCCTCCCTGGTTTTGAGCCGGTGTACCCTTAACCACTTCTATTTCTAAAGGCTTAGATACATATTTTTCTCCATCAACCAGAACACTGGCAGGTTGTATTTTAAAAGTTCCTTCTTTTATCGATTCAAGAATATACGTGTATTTTAGTTCAAACGATTGTGTTACTTTTCCGTTAATAATACTTACATTACTTGATGTAGAAGTACTTGGCCCTGCTAAAATTGTAAAATCTTTAATATCAGGTGGCAAAAACTGATCGGTTTGAGTATTAACAGTATAAGTTAATCTAAAACGTTGTCCCATTTCAACAACTCCGGGCGCTGAAGCCGTTATTGAAACATCCTGGGCAACAGAACATTTTCCCATCAATAATAATATAATCACAAACCACCGTTTCATCTATTCTGATTTTAAATGTATTACCAATCTTTTACTACTTTTACTTTCGCTGCTTTTGCTTTTTGCTCTTTAACTTTCTGTTGTGTCTTTTTTTCATCATTAGCTAAAGCTTGTAAAATTCGTTCAGCATTTTGCTTCGAAATATCAGGTTGTTGCTGTTGTGGGTTTTTATCTTGGTGTTGATCTTTTTGATCTTGATTATCATTTTTATCTTGCTGATTATTATCCTTATTTTGTTGATCATTATTCTTATCCTGGTTCTTATCTTTGTTTTGATTCTGATTTTGCTGTTGCGCTAGTAATTTTTGAGCATAAGCCAGGTTGTATTTGGTTTCCATATCCGAAGGATTATTTCGTAAAGCATGTTTATATGCTTCGATACTTTCCTTTATTTGCTGATTTTGAAGCAAAGAGTTTCCCAAATTATGATAAATTTTTGCTTTATCATTTTTCGTTAATTCCTTATTGGTTAAATCGCTAAACTGATTAATTGCATCTTCGTATTTTTCTTGCTTATATAAAGCATCACCAATATTAAAAGTAGCGCTGTACGAATCATCTTTTTTATCTATCGCTTTACGATAAAAAATTTCTGAATCATCAAAATTTCCTTTTTCAAATTCCTTATTTCCTTTTCTAATAAATTTTCTTTCTTGTTGAGCAAAAGTATTTAATGCCAGCAAGGTTAATATAATTAATAAAATTACGTTTCTTCGTTTCATAGCTACTGGTTTATTTTAAACAAGTTAAAACTATCGGACCATTTACTTTTTCTTTCGGGAATGATACTATCAAGCAATAGAAAAAACAGTGCAATCCCTAACAAATATTGAAACCGATGTTCAAATTCGGTATAAACCACCTCCTCAATTTCTTCTTTTTCCATTTTATTAATTTCGTCGAATAACTTATTTAAACCTGCCTGGGTATTAGAAGCCATTATAAACATTCCTTCACCAGCCGAGGCTGTTTGTTGTAGGGTTTTTTGATCAAGTTTACTAATAACAACATTCCCGTCATTATCTTTAAGAAAATTAGTTTGTCCATAAGATTTATTGACTGGTATTGGAGCTCCACGCTGACTACCCATCCCTATGGTATGCACTTTAATTCCTTTTTTCGCAGCTAATTCGGCTGCTTTAACAGGATTATCTTCATGGTTTTCGCCATCTGTAATGATTATGATGGCTTTATCCATTTCCGTTTCGGGTGTAAACGAATTTATAGCCAAATCGATAGCAGCACCAATAGATGTTCCTTGTTTAGATACGATATTCGTATTGATGGAAGACAAAAACATTTTTGCTGCTGAAAAATCAGAAGTTATAGGCACCTGAATATAAGCATCACCAGCAAAAACGATCAATCCAATTCGATCGTTTTCCAATCGGCCTATTAGCTTGGAGATAGATTGTTTTGCACGCTCCAACCTATTGGGCTGAATATCTTCTGCCAGCATACTGTTTGAAACATCTAAAGCAATAATTATTTCAGCCCCTTTACGTTTTACTTTTTCCAGCTTTGAACCAAATTGAGGATCTGCTAAAGCAAAAATTATTGCTGTAAAAGCTATAATCAAAAATATAAATTTTAATACCGGCCTGGTTTTGGAAACATAAGGCATAAGTTGCTCCAACACACTTATATCGCCAAACTTATGTATAGCTCGTTTTTTATAATATTGAGCTATGCCAAAAAGTAATACCAGTAAAGGTATTATTATCAACAAATATAAATATTCCGAATTCCCAAATTTAAACATATCTTAAATGCTTATTTATAATTTATTCTCATAGCTTCCTTTTAAGGAATTTGTCGTAATAAAGTATGGCGTAAAATCACCTCTGCCAATAATAAAGCGGCAGCAACCAACACAAAAACTAAAAATTCTTCTTTTTTTTGAGTATATTCTTTTACTTCAATTTCAATCTTCTCCATCTGATCAATTTCTTCGTATATCTGCTTAAGCTTAGCATTATTAGTAGCTCTAAAATATCTACCTCCGGTTAATTGTGCGATGTCTTCAAGCAATTCTTCGTCAATTTCAACAGGCATATTTCTTAATTGAACGCCATAAGGGGTATTAACCGGGTAAGGAGCTTGTCCCATACTCCCAACTCCAATAGTATAAACTTTTATTCCAAAAGTTTGTGCCAACTCGGCTGCGGTAACAGGTGCAATAGTCCCTGCATTATTTACCCCATCGGTCAATAAAATAATCACTTTACTGGGGCTTTTGCTATCTTTTAAACGGTTAACAGCTGTTGCAAGCCCCATCCCAATTGCAGTACCATCTTCAATTATACCACTTTCAATGTCGCGAAAAAGATTAATCAATACATTATGATCTGTTGTTAACGGACACTGCGTAAAACTTTCGCCACTAAAAACCACTAACCCCATTCGGTCATTTCTGCGCCCATTGATAAACTGAATGGCAAGGTCTTTGGAGGCTTCTAACCGATCGGGTTCAAAATCGCGTGCCAACATACTACTGGAAATATCTAATGCCAAAACAATATCAATCCCTTCGGTTTTTTCATTTTTCCAACTTAAGGTAGATTGCGGCCTGGCTATTGCAATAATGAGAAATGAAAGGGCTATTACTCTAAAGGCAAACATTACATGACGCAAAATATGTTTATATGTAAAATGCTTATCCCCAATTCCTTTTAATGTAGAAACCTGGATACTCGCATTAATGCTCTGGTGCTTGAGTATATACCAAATAATAATTGGAATAATAAGCAACAGTAAATAGAGTAAATTTGGATTTGCAAATGTTATATTATTCATCATCTTGTTACCCTAAAAATTTTATTCCTGTTTTACTTTTTGCTCAATTGGTTTTGGCTTATCAGCCGTATTCATAGTTTCGTGACTATCTTCTTTGTCTTCTTCAATAATTTCTAATTTCGTTTCATCAACAAACCGAATGGCATCATCGTAACATTTTTGATGCTCATCAGGCAATGGTTTAAGTTTGGCAAACTTTACCAGATCTGACAAATAGAAAATATTTTTTAATAAAAGATAAGGTTCTTCGTCATAAAATGGTGAATTTTTAAGTGATTGAAGAATTTCATCCGATGTACGCTCCAAGGTTCTTATAGCATATCTGTTCCACAGATATTTTCTTAAAATATCGGTTAATTCGGTATAATATTCTTTTATCAGGCCATTTTGCCAAAGTTTTTGTTCCTTTAATTTTTCCAAATCGCGATAAGCGATAACATGTGCCGGTTCCAAAGGCTTAACTTTTCGCAGAATAGGTTCTTTACGTATAATTTTACGGATAATATAAATCAGTAGCAATACTAATATTATTACGCCTAATCCTCCTAATGCCCAGGGTAGAATTTCTGCTAAACTAATTGGTGCTTCATAGGGCCCTTTGATATCTTTTATAGCTTTTGTTGTATCAACAGGTACTGTGTTTACTTTAAATGACAATGCGTTTGATTTTAAAGTATCGTTACCATATAAAAAAGGGATATGAGGAATAACATATTGTCCGGAATCAAAAGCGGTAATAATCACTTTTTGTTTAATTTCTAATATCCCGTTGTTCTGTTTTAACGTATCTGGAGCAAACTGTTCAATAACCTCAATATTATTAGTAAGATTATTCTCAAATATTGGGAGTAATACCGTATCGTTGGTAGATTGAAAAACAGATAACTCTAACCCTATCTGGTCGCCAATAAGTGCTTCGTTTGTATCAAGCTTAGCCTTAACCTGCACTTGTTGAGCGGAAACATTAGCGAATACAAATCCAGCTATTATAAATGAAAGTGTATATCTTAACCACATTTTATTCATAAACTTTGATACGACTTTTATCGTTTTTTAAATAAATTGATTAAGGGTTTCACATAATCCTGCCCTGTTGCAATTGATACATAATCGACCCCTGCTTTCATTAATATATTATTCACATTACTTTCCATGGTTTTATACCAATTGGCATATTGATTTCGGAGTTTTGGACTGGATGTATCAACCCATGCGTAATCTCCTGTTTCCGCATCACGCATACGGATTAACCCAACCGGAGGTAAAACCTTTTCTCGTTCATCATAGATTTTTAATCCAATAACATCGTGTTTTCTGTTAGCTATTCGTATAGCTTCATCAAAACGAGGCATTCCGGTTTGGTTATTTTCATCCAAAAAGTCGGAAATTACAAATGCTGTGCTACGTTTTTTTATGGCATTGGTTAAATATCGTAATGCTTCTGAGATATTTGTCCCTTTATTTTCAGGAGTAAATTCTATGAGTTCGCGAATAATACGCAAAATATGGGTACGTCCTTTTTTGGGTGGAATAAATTTCTCAACCTGGTCGCTAAATAAAATCACCCCAATTTTATCGTTATTCTGAATAGCTGAAAAAGAGAGCACTGCTGCTATTTCGGTAATCAGATTCTTTTTTAATTGGGTTTGTGTACCAAAAACCCTCGAATTACTAACATCTACAAGCAGCATGACAGTTAATTCACGTTCTTCTTCGTATATTTTAACAAATGGATGATTAAAACGAGCTGTAACATTCCAATCGATATTGCGAATATCATCACCATACTGATAATCACGTACTTCGCTAAAGGTCATTCCTCTTCCTTTAAAAGCACTATGATACTCTCCGGCAAATATATTCTTCGACAGTCCCCTGGTTTTTATTTCTATTTTACGTACTTTTTTAATTAATTCTGAAGCTTCCACAACAATTAATTTTTATAGAAAATCAATTTTTTTCGAGCTTCCTTGTGACAACAGAAAAATACCATTCTTCCTTTTTTAACTTGATAAGATAATTATCTTTTCCTGTAATATAATCGTACCATGTTAAATCTTTCTGATACTCAAAACTTTTATTTAATGAGTCAATGGTTGACCTCAATAAACCATAATCGCACATTAAAATCTGATATTTACAATATCCGTCATCATCAAGAACAAATAATAACGTGCGATAGCCATCTGTATCTTCGTATTTAATGAAACTACTTTTACCCAAAACTTCTTTAGAAAAATAGTAATCGCGATAATTTTGTTTCATCTCCTTTTTGATGGTCAACTTATGCGCACCTACATAATTTTGTCCAAGAACACATCCACTCGAAATAACAATAAACAGAAGTACAATTATCTTTTTCATAGGAAATGATATATAATGAATTAAGGAACCTCAACCGTATTAAGTATTTCTGTAATGATATCTTCGGAAGTAATATTTTCTGCTTCGGCTTCATATGTTAAACCAATACGGTGTCTTAATACATCGTGGCAAACGGCACGAACATCTTCAGGAATAACATAACCTCTTCGCTTAATAAATGCATAAGCTTTGGATGCCATAGCTAAATAAATACTTGCACGAGGTGAAGCACCGTAGTTTATTAAAGCAGAAAATTTCTCCAGGTTATATTTTTCAGGATACCGGGTAGCAAAAACGATATCCAAAATATATTGTTCAATTTTTTCGTCGATGTAAACATCTTTAACCACATTTCGGGCATCAATTATATTTTGTGGTTTTAAAATGGCTTTAGCCACGGGAAACTCTTTGGCAATATTTTCACGTACAATTAATTTTTCTTCTTCTAATTTCGGATAACCTACCACCACTTTAAGCATAAAACGGTCAACTTGAGCTTCAGGCAACGGATAAGTACCCTCTTGTTCGATTGGGTTTTGTGTGGCCATTACTAAAAAAGGTTTAGGCAGAATATGTGTTTCATCACCAATGGTAACTTGTCGTTCCTGCATAGCTTCTAACAATGCACTTTGAACTTTTGCCGGCGAACGATTTATCTCATCAGCCAAAACAAAATTGGTAAAGATAGGCCCTTTTTTTACCTGAAATTCTTCTTTCTTCTGGCTGTAAATCATTGTACCAATCAGGTCGGCAGGTAATAAGTCCGGAGTAAATTGTATCCGGCTGTAATCAGCATCCACAATACTCGATAAGGTTCGTATGGCTAATGTTTTAGCTAATCCGGGTACACCCTCAAGCAAAATATGTCCATCGGAAAGTAATCCAATTAACAGGGAATCGACAAGATGTTTTTGGCCAACAATCACCTTCCCCATTTCCATTTTAATCATATCTACAAAAGAGCTTTCCTTCTCTATACGCTCATTTAACTCTTTTACATCAACAGTGTCATTCATAGTTTGTTAATTTTTGAAAAGATACACAAAAATACTTCTAAAAAAATAAATAATTATACTTCTGCTTTCTGTTTAATAGCGCAATGATACATGTTTTTTGTGTTAAAAAATGTTAAAGTAGTTTAAGAATGACTAATAAAAAATTGAAACATTTTAAGTAGAATAAAGTAATTCAACCTATCGTTAATTTTTTACCGGTTATCTAAAAAATAATAAGTCAAAGAAAAAGCAATTACTTGATTTTGAGAATTTTCAAAAATACTATCAGAAGTATATTTAAAAATGTCGGTTAAAGTCATGGCATACCTAAATCCGGTTTGAAACGATCCAATCTCAGTATCAATGATTAAACCTAATCCGGCAAGGACATTAAAATCAAATTTATTATCAATTTCAAGTTCATAATATTCTCTGTTGTATAGTTCATTATTAATCTCTGATTTAATTTGATCATTGATTAAATACCCAACCGAAGGGCCAATATTTACATAAAATTTCACATTTCGTTTTCCGAAATAAATATGGGTTAAGAAAGGCAGTTCAATATAATCAAGGTTTCTTTGATAAGAATTAGGAAGAGTATCTAAATCTTCTAACCACCCTTTTTGCGAAAAATTAAGCTCTATTTGTAAGGCTAAATTTTTTTCATTACTGTATTTAAATACAAATCCGCCGGTATACCCAAGTTTTATTCCCTGATTTATTCCGGGTGAAAAAAGAACACTTGAATAATTGATTCCCTGCCTAATTCCAAATTGAGCAACAGGCTCAAAATCTTTATTCTGAGCAAAAGGAGATGTAGATACAAACAACAGCAAAAGAATTATAAAATGTTTTTTCAAAACGTTAACTTTTTAATGAATAGCAAATATAATTAATTAACTGTTTTTTTATCAAAAAATTGAATATGTAAAAATACTACACTATCTTAGATTTTGATATGATGCAGTTTGAACAACCTTCGATTTTTATTCAAAATATACGAATTGATGAGCCGGTAACTATGCTTACCGATTTATTTGTTTCATTCGTTTGCTTTTATGCTTTTTACAGATTAAACAAAATTGCTGTCCGAAATAAGGTGCATTTGTATTTGCGCTATTATTTTTTAAGCATGGGTATTGCCACAGCTATTGGAGGTATTGTGGGCCATGGCTTCTTGTATCTTTTTGATACAGAATGGCATTTGCCCGAAAATATGGTAAATTTTATAAGTAAATTTTTCAGGAAAGATTTATTGAAAACAGTAGCCAATCCATGGAAATTGCCCGGATGGCTTACCAGTATGTTTTCCATTATGCTGGTAGAAAGAGCCGCAATTGAATATGCCCGCCCTTTATTAAAAAAGGGTGTGGGAACATTTTTTGCCTGGCTGAATATTATTGAGCTTACAACATTTGTAATGCTTACCTTTCTTACCCTTAATTTCTTTTTTGTTGAAATCCATTCGGCTTACGGATTATTAGTAATTGTTGCCAGCTTTAATCTCTTTGTATATATAAAAACGAAAGCTAAAGGAAGCAAAATTTTCCTTATTGCAGTTGGGTTTTCTGCTATAGGAGCATTATTTTTTATGAACCAGTGGGGAATTGGCCCATGGTTTAATCATTTTGATATTAGCCATACTTTTATGACCGTTAGTGCCCTGTTTTTTTATAAAGGTTCACTTCATATATTAAATGACCCAATTCTTTCAAAAGATATTCATTAACAACTGTTAAATAAATATTTGAACATTTTTGTTTACTAAAATGTTTTAACTAACAAACAAATATTAAACAAAAAGAGAGGAATTATTATGAAAAGATTAGGAATACTTATAGGAACAATGCTCATAAGCATTTTTGCTTTTGCACAAGAGATATCGGTAAATACCGATTTATCGGAACTTAAATGGACCGGGAAAAAAGTAACCGGTGAACATTGGGGGTATATTCAGTTAAAAGATGCCTCTCTTTCAGTTAAAAACGATAAAATTCAATCAGGTGTATTTAAAATTGACATGGAAAGTATGGATAACCAGGATCTTGAGAATGAAAAAACCAATGCTCAATTAATTGGCCATTTAAAATCGGATGATTTTTTCAGTGTGGATAAATATCCTGTTGCAACATTAGAAATTAAAGAATCAACCCCTTTTAAAAATGGTTTTGCAGAAATAAAAGCGGATTTAACCATCAAAGGTATAACACATCCAATATCGTTTAAAGCTGAGCAATTAGTAAATGGTTATAAAGCAGATATTACTGTAGACCGGACAAAATATAATGTTCGTTATGGATCTGGAAAATTTTTCGATAATCTGGGCGATAATATGATTTATGATGATTTTACCTTAGAAGTAAAGATTATCACCGAATAGTAACTATTTATTTAAGGAAAGAGCCTCATCTAAAAATATTAAAAGATGATCAATTAATTATTTTTAAACATTGGGGCAGGCTCTTTTAATTTAACCCCAAATCCAACTCATCACTAATTGCAAAAACGAAGTTTCCAGTAGCTGCATTTACTAAAATTTCTCCATCGCAATTGGGATGAAATTCATACAATACATGACCGAAAACAATATCATTATCATTGGCTGTTGAAGATACTTCTACATCTTGTAAAAAAACATGTCCATGGGTTGGATTTTTAAGGCAATTGACAGAGAAGTCGGTATCAATCATCGCCATTTGCAAAGCACCTACAGATGATTCTGTTTCGTAATTTTCAACAGCAACAGCCTGTTGTCCGCCAAATATTTTAAACCGATCATCCACTAAATTTTCATAAGTACCCTGATGATAAATATCAATAATCCACGCATTTTGTGCTATGGCAACTTCATAGTTTTCTGTTCGTTCATTTTCCAGTTTTAGTAATTTACTGGTTATTTCGTCCTCCGTTAAATCTATACCTATGTTTGTATTAGATCCCAAGTTAATATCCATAGTAACATAAACGGCTGTAATTTTCTCTTCGGTAAATACTACCGGAAAAGCAATTACATTTAATAGTTTAAAACTGCCGTTTACAATACCCATATCGGTAAAGAAAACAGAAATTAGGGCGGTATTTTCTTCGGTTTGCAGAGCTGCAACAACCATTTGGCCATAATTATCTCCTTTAAATTTATAAGGATAATCGACACTAGTATCGATATAAATTAGGGTTGAATTTTTTGATTTTAACATTTTGGTGTTGGGAACATCATATCCCTTTAAGGTTAAAATAGCTACTTCTGCTGCATAACCAACCGGAATTACTGTTTTTATAGTTTGTGTAACGGGAGTTACCGGCGGTTCCTGAAACCACTCCTTTACTTCATTTGCTTTTCGGCAAGAAATAGATAATAAAAGAAGAATACTACTAATTACAAAGATTACTTTTTTCATTATGGCTATTTTGTATGTATTTTTGTATACATAAATTGTACCGTTATAGTTGCATAAATTTAATTTATTTGATTATGGAAAAATCATATAAGATAGCCTCTTTTATACTTATTATTCTGGGAACCACTCATGCATTAATTACTCCCTTTTTTTATCATACATTAAATGCCGATTCATTATGGTATTTAGGAACAGGCCTCTCGTACATTTTTATGGGATTATATAATTTAGCTTCCATAAAAGTTAAAATTATTAGTATTTTTAATATTGCTATTATACTAAATTTTATAGCCACCGTTTTTACAATTGCAATAACATACATTTTAAGGGAACCTCATTTATATATTGCTATGATCTTAGTTATTTTCGTATTTTTAAATAGTGTATTTATAAAAATTAACAATTAACCAAGATTAGGCCGATGGGAATGCCTTTTGCTTTTTATATTTTATATAGCTTATATGGTTTATTTAATGCTAATTCAATAACGTTCGTACTCATCTACCTTTTTCAATTGTTTCATTATATTTTTTGAAGTTAAGGCATAGAACGGATGGACAGGAACGCCTGCTCTTTTAAGCCCTCTGGCAATCCATGCATTACACGTTTTAAAAATATGGTATTTTTCTTTAGACAGATAAAACAAACTATTTTCCTTTAACCCATCTTTCAGTTTTATATTATTCTTATTTGTATCTAAGGCAAAACTTTTATTGAAATATTGAATTAAATTTTTAAAATCATCTTTACGCAGGTTAATAATAACCATTTCCAAACCTTTATAATGTTTTTCCGGGTTATTCATCAATGCTGTAACATGTAAAACCGATTTTGTAGGTAACATTCCTGCTTTAAATGTTATCCAAAAAGTTTCCTTTTCGGCCATATAAAAATCTTTATCTCCCCATCCTATTTCTATAAATTTAAAGTCATTGTAATCATCTTGTAAGGCTGGAAAAAATTTCACAGCAGCATTCCTTTCAAAAATAACACCTGTGTGCCAATCATATTTTACTACATAAATTTTATATAAATTGCTTTCTTTTTTTAATTCCTGAGCAAAAGAAAAACAATAAGATAAGGCTAATAATTTAATCAGCACAAAACAAAAAAAGATGTTTCTCATAATTATAGATTCTGTTTACCTGTTAAGCGTAAATGCAAATATGGCAATCCAGTGGCAAACACTACCAGCAATAACCAGTAAATGCCAAATTAAATGACTATATTTTATTTTTTCTAATTTAAAAAACACAACACCCAACGTATAACATCCGCCACCAATAAAAATAAAAGCTATGCCCATGGGATGCATATTATTATATATTGGAATTAAAAATAATAGCAATAACCACCCCATAATAACATAAGAAATTACATAAAAAAGGTTAACTCCCTTCTCGAATTTATTGGGAATAAAAATTTTTAAAATTACTCCGGTAAGAGCTAATCCCCATTCAATTCCAAACATTACCCAACCCCAATCGTTTCGAATTACAACCAAAGCAATGGGTGTATATGTGGCAGCAATAAAAAGAAAAATTGCTAGTTGATCAAAATTATGGAAAAAATCTTTCGCCTTGGACCCTAGTGGCAATAAATGATTTAGAGTGGATGAGAGATAAAGCATAACCAAAAACGAACCATAAATAACATAACTAACTAAATGCCAAACCGTACCATGCTTAGCCGAAGCAACTGCCATTAGTACCAATGCTATTATTGCAAAAACAGCAACCACACCATGGGATATAGAATGTGCTATTTCTTCTTTTTTGGTATAACGTTGGTTTTCCTTTTTGGACAATATTTTTGATTTTTTAGTAAAAATCGTAAAACAATATTAAATAACAAAAAATCAGAACAAATTAAAATAAAAAAATGGTATCAGTTACGTGCCAATACCATTTTATTTTTCACACAATTATATTATTACAAATGGACTCCTGCGCCTGGACCCAGTGGCAAACCAATAAGTAACCACGCAATTAATAAAACAACCCATCCTATAAAGAAAATAACCGAATAGGGTAACATAGTAGCTACAATGGTCCCGATACCTGCTTTTTCATCATACTTTTGAAAGTAAACAATAATTAAAGCAAAGAAACTCATCATAGGTGAGATCATATTGGTAACACTATCGCCAATGCGATAAACAACTTGAGTTAACTCTGGTGTATATCCCAAGAACATAAATAAAGGGATAAAAATTGGGGCTAATAGCGCCCATTTAGCAGAGGCACTTCCCATCACCAAATTAATAAGTCCTGAGAAAATAACAAACATTATGACCAGTGGAATTAAACCTAAATTCAGGCTTTCTATGGCATGAGCACCCTTAATAGCAATTATTATTCCCAGATTGCTTGAGTTAAAATATTCAACAAACTGTGCAGCAAAAAATACCAGCACAATATAGGCAGCCATCGATTTCATCGATTCAGCCATCCCTTTCATTACATCCGCATCGCTTTTATATTTCCCTGTTACCACTCCATACACTACACCCATTAACCCGGCAACTAAAAACAGCAAAGCAACAACTCCTTTTAATACCGGTGATCTCAATAACGAGCCATCAGTACCTCTTAATACGCCATTTTCAGGAATTAAGCCTATCATTAATAATACCATAAAACCTACCAATACCCACAATGATTTTTTTATTCCTTTCTTTTCTATTGGAGTTAACCGGCTTATTTCTTCTTGTTCTACCTTATTGTCGTTATTATATTTACCTAATCTCGGTATAATTATTTTTTCTGTTACCCAGGTACCTAAAAAGGCAATTAAAAAAGTAGAGGCAAACATAAAAAAGTAGTTGGCTGTAGGATTAACATGGTATGCCTTATCTACTAAATGGGCTGCTTCCTGAGACAACCCTGCCAGTAAAGGGTCAATCGTTCCTAAAATTAAGTTTGCTGAATATCCCCCAGAAACACCTGCAAAACCTGCAGCTAAACCCGCAATCGGGTTACGGCCCACAGCCATAAAAATGGTACCTGCTAAGGGAACCAATAGAACATATCCTACACTGGATGCCAAGTTGGACAATATACCGGCAAAAACAATTATGAAAGTTAACAATCGTTCGGGCGAATAAAGAACCAAACTTCTTATCACCACGGCAATTAATCCTGAATTTTCGGCCAAACCAATACCCAGCATAGCTACAAGTACAATTCCTAAAGGTGCAAAACTGGTGAAATTATTAACCATCTCGGTTAAAATCATATGAAGGCCGTCACGCGATAATAAGTTAATAACCTGGTATTCCTCGCCGGTTCCGGGATGTACAGCAGACAATCCAATAAAAGAAAATACCGCCGATAAAACTAAAACAGCTAAAGCAAAAAGTCCGAATAAAGAGGCCGGATGTGGAAGCATATTCCCTACCCGTTCAACTCCGTTTAAAAAAATCTGTACTGGGCTTTTTTTCATTATTATTGTTTATAAAAGGTTAAAAAATCTTTTATTCTTCAATTTTAAAATTCACAATTTCAATTATTTACAATTATAAATATACAAATCATTAAAGTTTTCGAAAATATATGATTCTATTTAACTTTCAAAGTTTAATGATAAAAATAGATTAATATTTAACAACATGAATATCTTCGGCATGGTTTATTCGGGCTTTTCTGTTTTTTTATAGATAACCTTTCGATCGTTTAAATAATTCAGGATATAATGATAACATTCTGGATATTTTCCGATAAGCTCAGGAGGAAACATCCCTTTTTTAGAAAACACTCCGTTTAATATCATATCGGCAGCAGCTGTAGCTGTATAGCCTGTGGTTCTGGCCATCGAAGATATTTTTTCTTTCTGATCGTATTCGTCATATAGATCATAAACAATGGTTTTTGCTTTTCCTTCTACCGATCCTTTGAGCATTACCTTCATCACAGTAAACTCCTCATCATCGGGATTAAGTTTCCAGGCATTATAAAGTATTTCAGAAGTAAAATCAAAAGGAATCACTTCCTTTCCTTTAATTTTTAAGGGTTTTTGGTTAAAAAAACCCGCTGCTTTAAGCGCTTGTATCATCTGGATATGCCCGGGAAAACGCAACGTTTTCTCTTTCATGTCAGGGATATTATTTAAGGTATAGATCAATGACCGTAACCCATCAGAGTTAAATGCCTCCAGCGTTCCTACATTTTCAAATTCTATTAATTCAATATCACTCATTGCCGGTTTTGTAACCATTTTTCCATTCTCTACATATCTGGCAGGGCGTGTATACTCTTCCATCACATCACAGGGTGAAAATGGTGCCTTATACTCAAAAGGGAAACTACGCACTTTGGGTAATCCCCCTACCATATACTCAAAACTTTCAATGGTCATTTGTTCATTATGATATCCGGCAATAATATTGGGCATTCCAGGTGCTACGCCACAGTCCATAATTACTGTAACATTATTCTCTTTAGCCAATTGATCCAAATCAAGCACATCTTCAGGTAAAAATGATATATCTACCAGGTTTTTACGACTCTGTATGACTATTTTCATCGTTTGGTAACCTAAAAAACCAGGAACAGCCGAAATAACTAAATCACAATCTTTTATGGCTTGTTCCAATTTTTTTCTATCAGAAACATCCATATATTCTGTTTCGATAGAATAATTTGAGGCTAAAAAATGTAAGGCATCACAATCTATATCTATCGATTTAACGTTATACTTTTTTGACAGGTCTATAGCTATGGCTTTTCCTACCATGCCAGCACCAAGGATTACAATATTTTTCATCGTTTAATAATTTTTGGTTAATAATCAATTGAAATAAAACAAGAGGAAGCAAGCAGAAAGGGTTATAATCCGTTAAAACGATTCAGAAACCTTATCATATAAATTTTTTGAATAATCATGTAAATCAAAAATAAATTAAATTTATTAAATATAAGGATAATCTTTATCTGTCAAAATTCTTTTTTGAATTATACATTCAAAATAATATCTTTATCTTTACTAAAAAAAATAAAAAACTATGAGATACCTTTTACTTTCTTTACTAAGTTTCTTTTTCCTGACTGTTGAAGCACAGAAAATTGAAAATCTTAAGATGTCACAAAATGGTGGCGAGCTTGTTTTTTCGTATGATTTAACCAGTGGAACAAAAAGTAATCTTTACAGCATTAATCTTTTCTTTTCGGATGACAACAATCGTTGGGAGAAAGTAGAAAAAGCTTACGGAGAGACTGGCGACAGCATTGTTCCCGGTACCAATAAGAAGATTGTGGTTTGGGTAGATCACCTGGAAAATATACAACCCAAACTATACTTTAAAGTTGTTGCATCTTTTGAAAATGTTGATCAGCAAAAAAATGGCAGTTTAACCGGCCCAAAAGGAGATAACTATTCATGGACAAGAATAGGACAAACCCGATGGATGACTCAAAATTTAGGTTCAAAAGCTACCGATAATCCATGTGGCAATTATTATACAAACTATGAGGCAAGAAATGCATGTCCCGATAACTGGCACCTGCCATCGGACGAAGAATGGATGGAACTGGAAACTTATTTTGGCATACGTACAGCAAAAGCTAAAGAACACGGATTGCGCGAAATTAATTTAGAAGAATTAAAAAACTCAGGTTTCTCTCTCACAACATGCAATTATGAAGCCACTTTATACCCTAATCAGCATGCTATTGCTTTTTGGACAAGTACCGGTAGCTCAATGCTTCATTTGGGTTATTCCGACAAATATTTAGCGCGAATTATCCGAATCAATGAAAATAAAATCAGTAAAGAACTACGCGACAAAAAAGAAAAATTAAGTGTACGATGCGTACAAAACGCAACATTTACCGATAAAATATCGCAACAAATTGAAGCATCTATTAATATCCAACCTACTATGGGTATGGTAAATCATCCTTTTTCGGGAGAAGAGATGGAATGGATTTACAGGGCTGATAATATTTGGATGAGAAAAGATATTATGGGCAGCTATCAATATACAGAGGTTGATGGCCGTTGCCCTGCCGGATGGAAACTCCCAACAAAAGAAGATTGGGAGGCTTTATTTAAAGAAATGAAACCATCTATTGAACTTAATAATGAAAAAGAAGTATTAAGCGAACGATTTAGCAGTGAAGGTGTTTGGGGAATGAATCTGTCCAATGCTGACTACTGGATGGATATACCTTATTATACATACAATACTTACTGGATACATAATGACGATAAAGAAATAAGCAAAAAAACCATGCCTTTCCCTACAAATTACCGTGGAATGGCACAATGGGCCACTAAGCTAACGCACGAAGAAGCAAAAATTCGTTGTGTTTTGGCCGAAAAGAAATACCTGGAAAAAAGTAAACAATTAAATGGCGGAACAATTATCGATAAAAGAGACAACAAAGAATATCCATGGATTGAGATCGACGGTAAAACCTGGATGGCTGAAAATCTATCGTATGATATGGGTGAATACAGTATGTGTCGCGATAATATAAAGGTTGATTGTGAACTATTTGGGCACATGTACAGCATTAAAACCGACCAAAATTTCTGTCCTGATGGATGGAGATTACCCAAGTCCTCAGAATGGAAATACTTGTTAATTAATAAAGCAGCAAACAACTTACAAATTTTATTGCCCTTTGGTGGTACAGGTTTCAACCTTTTATTAGGAGGTGAAATTCTTGAAGACGAAACCGGAAAAGGAAACATTTATACGGCAAATTATCTCTTTTTAGATAATGATAAACATGGATACTATTACATCGATTCAAAAGGGAATGTTGAACGTATTGACAAAGCAAAAAGAAGAGATTATTATTATGTTAGGTGTGTAAAAGAATAAAGACTTTAAAATATAGAATATAAATAAATCGTGCTGCGACTATGTGTCATAGCACGATTTATATTTAATACGATAGTTAATCTTCGAAAATAGCCATTTCTTGTGAAAGGTGTCTTTCCATGCTCCCATTATTATATCAATAA
>JAXHVS010000084.1:0-5550 GCA_034189025.1 Bacteroidota bacterium | reverse complement strand
CGATACTTTTGGTATTTCAGCTGCTGCTGCCGGGACCATCATGCTTATTGCCAGGCTGTGGGATATGATAAGCGATCCTGTTATGGGAATTATTGCAGACAGAACCAAAACACGGTGGGGCAAATTCAGGCCTTATATTTTATGGATGGCATTGCCTTATAGCATCCTTGCTGTATTAACTTTTACTACACCTGATTTTGATATGACCGGGAAAATTATCTGGGCCGGAACAACCTATTTTTTATTAATGACTGTTTTTACGGCTATTAACTTGCCATACTCATCATTAAGCGCGGTAATGACAGGCGATTCGTATGAACGAGCCGGATTAAATTCATATCGATTTGTTTTTGCATTTACCGGTCAACTTATTGTTTCGGGTACAGCTCTTACTTTGGCGAAATATTTTGGTAATGGAAATGATGCCAAAGGATATCAAATTACATTGATCCTTTTTTCGGTAATTAGTTTTATCCTTTTTATGATCACTTTTAAAACAACAAAAGAAAGAATTCCGCCACCAAAAGAGCAAACTCAATCATTAAAAAAAGATTTGAAGAATCTTTTTAAAAACAGGCCATGGGTCATTCTCTTTTTTGTAGGGATTATCTCATTTGTCATGTTTGCCATACAAAATCTTTCCATTGCTTATTATTTTAAATATTATTTGGGAAAAGAAGAAAGTGTGCAGCTTTTTAATGTTACCGGTACCATTGCACTAATTGCTACTATTCCATTTTCAAAGTACCTGGCCAAAAAATTTGGTAAGAAAACTACTTTTATCGCAAGTTCTTTAATCTCAGGTTTATTTTTTATTTTATTGTTTCTCCCGGCCGAAAAAAATATTGTAACAATTTATATTTTAAACATCTTAGCCAAAATGGCTTATGCTCCGGCCGTTCCATTGCTTTGGACCATGCTTGCCGATACAGCAGATTATTCAGAATGGAAAAATGGCAGAAGGGCTACAGGTCTGGTTTTTTCAGCGGCAACTTTGGCTCAAAAAGCAGGATGGGGAATAGGAGGAGCATTAGCCGGATGGTTACTGGTATTGTTTAAATTTGTTCCCAATGTTGAGCAAACAAACTATGCAATTACGGGGATTAAATTAATGATTTCTGTAATTCCAGGGATATTATATATGGCATGTGCAATCTTCTTAATCTTTTATGATATCGACAAAAACACCCTCGAAGAAATGCAACGTGACCTGGATGCCAGAAGAGATTGATTTCATGGAACAAAAAAATCTAAGGAACTTCTTTTCCGGTAGATGCAGTATAAATTTTATACCATTGTTCTAAGGTCATATCAATGGAAAACGCTTCTATAGCATTTTTTATCCTCTCAATTTTCCCGGAACCTATAATTGGAATTATTCTTGCCGGATGTTTGAATAACCAACTGTAAATGATTTTGTCTATGCTGTCAACCTCTAATTCATGGGCAACTTGTTGTAATTGATCATAAATTCGTTGTTCTTTTTTGCTGTCAGGATTTAATAACTTTCCTCTAGCAGTTGGCGACCATGCCAGGAGCTTGACCTGTTGATATTGAAGAAAATCAATATTCCCATTTTCAAAATGTTCCAGGCAATAAGGAGATATTTCAATTTGATTGGTAATTAGTTGCCCGTTCAAAAACGAATTTAACATTTTAAACTGCGCTGGTGTAAAATTTGAAACGCCAAAATATAAAACCTTACCACTATTTTTTAAATCGGTAAAAGCTTTGGCAACTTCTTCCGGATCAAAAAATGGTGAAGGCCTGTGCAATAAAAAAAGATCAATATAATCCGTATTAAAGTTTTTTAAAGAATTATTAACTGATGATATAATATGATCATAGCTGTAATCATAGTATTTAATCTTCCTTTGAGGATATTTATCAGAAATTAATTGAATACCACACTTGGTAATGAGTTGAATATTTTTTCTTAGTTTTCTGTTTAATCGCAAAGCATCTCCAAATTTTTTCTCACACGCATAGTTTCCATAGATATCTGCATGGTCAAATGTAGTAATACCAAGCTCCACTAGCTGATGTGTAAACTTTAACAACTCTTGGTCAGATAGATTCCAGTCTAATAATCTCCAATGGCCATGAACTAAACGGGAAATAGCAAAATTTTCTGTTAGATTTATTTTTTCCATAATACTACTTTTAATTCAGTAAATTTAGTTATTTCTGCCTGTTTTTCCTTCAAAAATAAAATTTGATTGAGGCTTTTTTTATTAATGATTAGTGCAATTTTCTATTAAATCTCTAAAAAAAAAATTATTAAGCGAATCACCCCTTTATTATATTTTGTAAGTGACTCATTTTTAGAATGATTAAATAGTTTTTTTCTTTCCCGTTTTCTTTAATGTTTAACTCATTTTAATTATCTTTATCAATAGCTACAAAATTTATAAACACTATGAATGCTGGTTTTTCTTTAATTGATTACGGAATTTTTGCCGTCTATGCACTAATAATTATTTCTTTAGGTTTATGGGTTTCTAGAACAAAGGATGGTAAAGAGAAAACCACAGAAGATTATTTTTTAGCAAGTAAGTCGCTGCCTTGGTGGGCTATCGGAGCATCTTTAATTGCTGCTAATATTTCAGCCGAACAATTTATTGGAATGTCTGGTTCTGGTTTTGCTGTTGGATTGGCTATTGCATCATATGAATGGATGGCTGCTTTAACCTTAATTATTGTGGGAAAGTACTTTTTACCCATCTTTATAAAGCAAGGATTATATACTATTCCCGAGTTTATTGAAAAACGGTTCAATACCAACCTAAAAACTATTCTGGCAATTTTCTGGATTGCACTTTTTATATTTGTGAATCTCACTTCTGTACTCTATTTGGGTGCAAAAGCTTTAAATACAATTATTGGTAATGGTGACGCTCAAAACATTATTTGGTTTATTCTGGGATTGGCTTTTTTTGCTGCTGCTTATTCGGTATGGGGCGGTTTGTCTGCTGTGGCCTGGACAGATGTGATACAGGTATTTTTATTAATTGTGGGTGGATTAATCACTACAATTATTGCCCTAAACCGAGTAACCATTGATGGTGGTATTTTGAACGGGCTATCGCACATTTACGATGTTGCCAGTGATAAATTTCATATGATTCTTAAAAAAGACAATCCGGAATTTCTTAATTTGCCAGGAATAGCAGTTCTAATTGGTGGTTTATGGGTTGCAAATTTGTACTATTGGGGTTTTAATCAATATATTATTCAGCGTACACTGGCTGCTAAATCATTACGAGAAGCTCAACGCGGAATTGTTTTTGCTGCGTATTTAAAACTCATTATTCCATTAATTGTAGTAATTCCCGGAATTGTAGCTTATGTTTATTATATGCAACCCGAAGGAACGCATATTGTGGATGGAGTACAAAATGCACTAACTAAAGCTAACGGAATGCCTGATAATGATAATGCATATCCGTGGTTAATAAGTACATTTATCCCAGTAGGTTTAAAAGGCCTGGTAGTTGCTGCTTTAGCTGCTGCAATTGTTTCTTCACTGGCTTCAATGCTTAATTCCACGGCTACCATTTTTACTATGGATATTTATAAACCGTATATTTCTAAAAATGCTAAAAATAAAGAATTAGTATGGACTGGTAGAATTACCGTTTTATCAGCATTGATTTTGGCTTGTCTTGTTGCGCCAATACTTGGCCCCATTCCACAAATGTTTCAATATATTCAGGAATATACAGGTTTAGTCAGCCCGGGTATCCTTGCAGTATTTTTATTAGGGCTGTTTTGGAAAAAAACATCAACAAAAGGAGCAATTACAGGAGTTCTTGCATCTATACCTGTTGCTTTTGCTTTTAAAATACCTTCTATTGCTATCAAAGCATTAACTAAAAAAATTGAATCACCAAATTTAGACGCTGAGCAAATGGCTCTTATACAATCAAAAATTTCCAACTTTGCCGGATATCAATTGCCTTTTCTGGATCAAATGATGTATACGTTAATCATAACCATGGTAATAATTATAATGGTATCCTTAACAACAGGAAAGGGTGATGACGACAAAAAAGCGATTTCGCTTGAAACATCGACTTTTATTACGGGCAAAAAATTTAATATTGCAAGTTATATTTTGATGCTTATCCTCGTGTTGTTGTATGTAATTTTTTGGTAATAAAATCAGGTGATAATATTGCTGCCATTCGATTTTTATTTTCAGATTCTTTTATATATTTTTTAAATTAGTAATCCAGATAAGGATATTAATTTTGTTTTAAACTTTTATTCTGATGTTTACTAATATATATTATTTTTGTTTAAACAAATTTAACTAAAAATGCAGCTTAACATCAAAAGATATTTCCAAAGTAATTCACCTCGATAAGTTTGGCGGTGAAGTTTTAACCAAACTGCTAATGCAAGTTTTAAAATTTAACAAGGTAAATAAAGTTTTTTCCCAAACAAAAGATAAAGAAGGAATAGAATTTGTTAATTCGGTTATTGAGCATTTAGGGGTAAATTATGGGGTTAAGGATGATGACTTAAAACGTATTACTGAAAATAAACCCTTTATTGTTATTGCCAATCATCCATTTGGTGGTGTAGATGCTATTATCCTGCTGAAAATTTTAGGCGAATTTTAAAGCCATGGCTAATTTCTTATTGCAAAAAATTGAACCTTTAAAAGATGTCATTTTTCCTGTTAATCCTTTTGAAACACACAAAAACGTTAAATCAAGTTTTACCGGTTTAAAAAATGCAATGTTTCATTTAGAGCAAGGCCACTGTTTAGGTATTTTTCCGGCGGGTGAAGTTTCTTCGTATCAACCTGATTCCTTTATTATTCAGGACAGAGAATAGCAACCCTCTATTTTAAATTTTATAAAAAAAGCAAAAATTCCTATTATACCTGTTTATTTTCATGGAACAAACAGTCGTATTTTTCATATGCATGGACAAATCCATCCTTTATTGCGAACAGCAAAATTACCTTCAGAGCTTTTTAATAAAAAAAATAAAACCATAAAGATCAGAATAGGAAATCCTATTTTAGTAAATGAACAAAATGAATTTACTGATATTGCGCATTTTGAACGTTATATTAGAGCCAGAACATATGCTCTTGGAACTTCAACTGAGGTGAAAAAATTTTATCGCCCTTCTTTTTATCCCAAAATAAAAAAAGTTGAACCCATTGCAGAACCTGTTAACCAGGATGATTTAACAAAAGAGGTAAAATCCTTAATTAAAAATTACCTGTTATTTGAGAATCGAAATTTTAAGGTGTTCAGTGCTCCATCGACGGAAATGCCTCTTTGTATTCATGAAAGAAATAGGACGTTTAAGAGAGTTAACATTTCACGAAGTAGATGAAGGAACAAGTCGTAGCCTGGATATTGATGAGTATGATTTCTACTATAATCAATTTAGTTGTTTGGGATGATAAAGAAAATAAAATTGTTGATCGAAAAATATTCTTGGAGGAAGATCAAGGCGATGTAGCTAAAATTGACCAATTAATTAAGGATATTGAATCGAATTACAAATTCCCGATTTTACTCAAAA
>JAXHVS010000083.1:0-10693 GCA_034189025.1 Bacteroidota bacterium | reverse complement strand
TTCTAAACTCCCAATAGTTGGCTCTAAACCGGTGTTTTGCCATGATGGCATCGGGCGACTGCTCGCGTGCAAGCTGTACTACCTCATCAAAGGTTAACACTTCGGTGAAGGTTGGTTGGGCGGATAAATTTAATGAGCTAATAATTAATGCAATAACAATATAAAAAGCTTTTTTCTCCATGAATGATTTATTTTTAGGGTAAAAATATATTTTTTAGCTTAATAATAGTATACTAATTAACATTAACTTTAACTTTAACCAATTTTAGTTTATACAGATAATAATACATCAACGGTATAAAAAACAAGCTGACAATTGTTCCTAACCCTAACCCTCCAATAACCGCAACAGCTAGTGGATATTGCAACTCGGACCCCATATCATTACCAAATAAAAAGGGAGCCAGTGCTAAAATTGTTGTAAGGCTTGTCATTATTATGGGTTTTAACCTTCTTGTTCCACCTATATGAATGGCTTCAATTAGCGTAGAGCCTGATCGTTTTAGTCTATTAATCGTATCAATTTTGAGTATCGAATCGTTAATAATAATACCTGTCATTACAATTATTCCTATTAACGATAAAATATTGATACTGGTATTAAAAATATACAGAAATAATAATGCACCACCAATATCTATTGGTACTTCTATTAAAACAATTAATGGTTGTAACAAGGATTCGAACTGCGCTGCCAGGATAAAATAAAGAAGCAGCAATGACACAATTAAAACAACACTCATTTCTTTTACTAACTTTTGGGTTTCGAACCACGACCCGGAAAAATTAACATGCAGGTTTGGAAATTTATCTATTTTTGATTGAATCCTCTGAACATTTTTACTGACAGCATTGTTCTCAGCACCAATCAATATTGGGATATAAGCACCATTCTCATTAGATATTATAGATTTATAATCTGCCACCTTATGTATAGCTAATAAAGCCGTAACAGGTACTTTAACCCCCTGTTTATTCTGCACAAAAGCATTGTTTAATGCCTTATAAACAGACTGTTCGGATTGAGAAGTTACCACAGGTACAAAATCTTTTTGATGGATAATTTGCCCTATCTGGTTTTTATTAAATGCATCTTTAATTGCTATCTGCAAATCTTCTAAACTTATATCATAAGTAAAAAGCTTTGTTTGATTTATTTTTAAATGTATATTTTGTTGTTTGGGAATATTACTTATTGTTACCGGGATATCGTCTGTTATTTGGGCATACAAGCTATCCATGACTGGTTGAGGGGGTACCACCTCGCCTTTTAAAGAGCTTACTTCTGCTACCAGCAAAGCATCATATTTTCCGGAAAATATTCGCTGGAAGATATTCTCCGGAAGAGTGAATTCAACTTTTGCCTGAGGGAAATTATGCTGAATAACCGAAGCCAGGTTTTGCCGGATTGCTTCTACCTCTTCTTGATTTCCTGTTTTGAGGTACATTTGGCATTCATTTATATCCATATCTAAAGACTGGTTTAACAAAAATTGCTGTACCCCAAGGTAACTATTTGTTTGCCGAATATTATTACAAGAAGTGATCAGTTGATTTACCCGCTCTTTATTTTTATCCAAACTCAAATTTTCATTCCAGTCAATATGAACAACCAACTCCGTTTGCCGTATATCAGGCATCTGTTTTTTGTCCAAAACAAAAACAAGAATTATCCCCAGCAGGATAAAAACAGAAAAAACGGGAAAAATTATTCTCCTGTAGCTAAATACAAAGTCGAACCATTTATTGTAGTGTTTTTCCAAATCAAACAACACGAAATGACTCTTCGATTTTTCATTATAATTTACATGAAACAATTTGTACAGCACGGGCAAAATAGTAACAGAAACAATCAACGAAACAAAAAGCCCGATAGCTACAGCCATTGCCTGATCGTAAAATAATGCACCGGATATACCACTTAAAAAAATCAGTGGAATAAACACGGCACAGGTTGTAAGCACGGATGAAATAAGTGGCCTGATAACCTCATTGGTGCCATTAACAATTGCATGAAGTAAACGCTCACCTTTCTTATCGTACTGTGCAATATTATCAATTACAATAATCGAATTGTCAATCATCATTCCTACTCCCAAAATCAATCCCGAAAGAGAAATAATATTAATCGATAATCCAATGATGTAAAAAAACAATAAACTGATAACCAAAGAGACAGGAATACTAAAAGCAATTAATAAGGGCGCCCTGGGATTACGAATAAATAAAAACATAATGAAAACCGCCAGGATACATCCAATCACAAGGCTTTGTTTTAAATTACTTATAGAATAATTTAATAAAAGTGTTTGATCGCGGCTAATGTCAAAATTTAATTCAGGATAATCTTTTTCGAACAGTTTCAGTATCTTGCTAACTTCCTCTTTCATTTTATTCATTTTAGCCGAAGAATGTTTTATAACCGCCAGGTTTACCGATTCTAACCTACCATTAAGATACAACCCTTTTCTTTCCCTTGTCCGGGTTCCTATTTCGGCTATTTCACCAAGCCTGAACACCCTTCCATCTTTATTAATCAAAATATTACTGATATCATCAACACTTTTCAACTCATTATCAAACATTAGGTTGTATTGGTAATGGCCGTCTTGAATTAGTATACTTCCAGGATTTAAATTGTTTTGAACAAAGGCATTTTGCAAATCCGATATTGTAAAGTTTAAGTTACGAAATTTACTTTCGTAAGGTTTGATATAAATCTCGGGAAAAACGATACCGCTAATATCTGCTATTGCTACTTCGGGCAATTGTTCAATTCGTTTTTTTATCACATTGTTAACAAATTCACTTAATTGAAGAAATGATCGTTGGGAGGAGTAATTAGTATTTTCTGAGATATTGAGATAAAAAACAGGAATATCTGTAGCACTGGCCTTTATAATCCTGGGCCTTTGTACATCTTTGGGCATATAAGCCATTACCGCATCAATTTTATCGTTTACTTCCAAAAAAGCATAGTCGATATCCACACCAAACTCAAACAATAAGCGGATTACAGCCTGGTTATTTTTTGTTTCACTCTGAATATCTTTAACGCCCGAAACCTGAAGCAACTGTTTTCTAAAAGGTGTAACCACAGAGCTTTCCAATGTATGTAAAGATGTATTATCCCTGCTAATGTGAATGGTAATTTCAGGAATATCAATATCAGGCAGCAAAGAAACCGGAATACGTTGTGATGCAACAATTCCCATTAATATAAAAGCAATAAAGCTCATGATGGTGGCCACTGGCCTTTTAACTAAAAAATTTACCATTATCTTTTCTTTTTATGTATAATCCCTTTTAGCATGAGCGGCAAAAAAATAACAATTGCCGGGACAGAGAAAATAAGGCCTCCAATGGTTCCAACGGCCAGAGCAAACCAAAAAGGCTCCTTGTTTCCCCAAAAAATAAAGGGCACAAGCCCTAAAATTGTTGACATGATGGTTAAAAATACAGGGATAATTTTGCTGCTATAAGCTTTTATATATCTCCTTAACCGAATTACACCGGGTTTGTGCTTATCCAGATTATTTAAATCATTAATAATATAAAGGGCAGAATTAACAACCAACCCACTAACCAGCAAAAAAGCTGCATAACCTCCCTGGTCGAATTTAAATTCAAACCAATAAAAAGTTAAAAATATCCCAATAAACGACAGTGGAATCATAGCAATAACCACTGCCGGCTGTATAAAAGATTCGAGCAAAACGGTACAAATAACATACACTATTAAAATCATTAAAAACAACAAAAGATATTGTTTTTTTTCTTTAACATTCCACCATTGTCCGTAGGATGGGATATAAGCTTTATATCCCACTGGTAATAATTGGTTTATTTCCTGTTCATAATCCTTTAACACAATCCTCGACAGCTCGTCGGGGCCAATAAAATCGTAGGCTAATGTTAAAATATATTCCTGGTTTTCACGATAAATAGATTCGCTGGCATTCTCCTCTTCTATATAGGCAATATCTTTTAATTTCATGGTTTTTTCTGCATCAAACGGATATTCCATGAGAGCCCAAAGATCGGATGATTTAGCCCGGGCAGAAAGGATTCTCACTTCTTCAAATTCATCGTAGAACGGGATATCAAATAAGTATTCCGACTGCCGGTTAAAAGAGCCGATTTTGTGCACCAGGTTATTGAGCGGTGTTTGTGCATGTGCCAGTGCTTCTTTATCAATAGAAAGGTATCGTTTTTTTGTGTTTACAAACCACCACGACTTTCCACTCTCGATAAATATCTCGTTAATCCTCGGGTTTTTAATTAGTTTTTCTTTAGCTATGCGTGTATATTCTAATAACTCATCGTAATTATAGCCTGTAAAAATTAACCGTGAATTTTTAAACCCTGAATATAACGCATTGGAAAATCCACGGCCTACTCCGTAAATGCTAAAATCGGCACTTGAAATATCAATGGCTTTGCTTTCCAACCGTGATTTTAACAAATAAGGAAATGCACTGTTATCAAAATCCTTTTTAAAATAGATGGTTAGTTGCGAGTTGCTTAAACTATAAATATTGGTTTGATAAAAATCAATTTCCTCAAACTTACCCAAAAAGTTTTCAAAATCGAGGTATATTTCGTTTAGGTGATCAATTGTGGCTCCTTGGGGCAATTTAACCCGCACATTTAAGGTTGTCCGTTCGGGCGAAGCAAAATAGTTATCTTCTCTAACATACTCTGAAAACAGCCTTAAGGTACCCCCCAGAATTTTATCCATAACAGGCTTAATATTTTCAGAATATTTTTCATGCCCCAGCGTTTTATTATACCAGCTTACATACCATTGTTCGCCTTTTATTTCATTAGGTAACAAAAAAACAGGCAATCCGAAAGCCAATACTCCGATAATAATTACAACAGCTCGATATTTTACGGCAAAACGAATAAAATTTTGATACCAGCGATTAAAAATAACCACCCTCCTCTTGCGACGAATAAACCATTTCCCTGTTTTTTTATTTAAAGGAATTTTTTCCATTAATGATGGGATAAAAAACAGCGCAATGCCCAACGATACCGAAAGGTTAATAATAACCACCCATGCAAAATCGATTAAATTTATTTGCTGCTCTTTTGGGAGGAAAAAAATTACCGTTAACGCCCCAATAGTTGTTAATGTGGCTGCCAGAATGGCTAAAAATACTTTACGGTCTTTTTTATGTCTGATATGGTCGGCCATAATAATCGAGTTATCGATTAATATCCCTAAAGATACCGTTATACCGGCAAGGGAATACAAGTGAATTTCGACCTTTAGGATGTAATAAAAAAATATGGCAATACACAAATTGGCCAATAAGCTAATAGCGATAATTGCTAAATATCTAAAATTACGGCTGATAACCAGCACAAAAACAAACAATACCAGGATAGAGGCCAAAGTACGCCAAAAGGTTTTGTGAATTTCCGTTTCCAAAAATACAGAAGCATCGTAGGCTAAAGTAAAAGAATAACCTGGAGGTAAAGCCTCTTCCAATCCGCTCATTTTTTCTCTTATGCTTTGTGCCAGCTGTATCTGATTGGCTTCGGATGTAGAATAAATTACCATATTTACTGCCGTTAGCCCGTTAATGCGATAAAAAGACTGCTGTTTTTTTTGCTTATGAGCAATTTGGGCAATATCTTTTAAATAAATAATCTGTCCGTTAATTTTCTTTACCGGAATATCAGGCATTGTTTCAGGGTCTTTCTTAGCTCCTTTAAGGGTAGTCATTATAAACAATGTATCCGAACCTGTTAAAGAAGCATATTTTTTTAGCCCAAGATCTGTTTGCAAATAAAAATCATATATTGCTTTACGGATATCGTTTTTATCAATTCCCAGTTGTTTTAATCTATTTGTGTTATAAACTATTTCCCAATGGTAAGGTGTAGAGCCATGTACTTCAATTTTATGTACATCTTTTATGGTTGCTAATTGAGGTTCAACATTATTATCCAGGTATTTGTATAACGTATACGAATCTGTATTTCCATTAATGGTATAGGTCATTAACTGCACCTTGTTTTCATCGTCAGCGCCTTGCTGCGAGACAATAGGATAAGTTACTTCGTTGGGAAGCTTAGGGTAAATTTCACGGATAAGAGTTAATATTTCGAAACGCAGCATTTCGGCATTTGCACTTTCGCTAATACTAACCTCTACCTGCCCCCACCCGTTACCCGAAGTTGAAGCAATATGCTCAACGCCTTTTACAAGCTGCATAACACTTTCGATTTGCGAAGTAACTTGTTTTTCGACAATTTCGGAAGTGGCACCGTAATAGTTAAAATTGATATATATTACAGGCAATGTTTTATCCGGGTTTAACTTAACAGGTACATAGCGCAATAGGCTTAAACCAATAATTACAAACAGGATAAAGATAATATTAATAGTAAAAGCGCTAAATGCTGAAGTATTTTTATTGTGCCTGTTTTCCATTACCCACCAAACGGTTCATTAGTTTTCAATCATTTCGGCTTTAACAATCACATCGTGGCCCAGGTTAAAATTATTGGTAACAATAATGGTATCGCCATTGGACAAACCATCCATTATGGTTACCTGGCTTAAATTTTCGAGTCCGGTTTTAACATACACCCACTGGGCTATACTGTCATTTTTAAGGGTAAAAACCATTTGGCGCCCCTGGCGGTCAAGTAATGCTTCTTTGGGAATAACAAGTTGTCCAGGGATTTTATTTTTTACAATAACATCGGCATTCATTCCATCGAGCAATACCCCTTCCGGATTTTGAACAAGTGCTTTAACCATTATCATCCCGTTTTCATCTACCGAAGGGTTTATTTCATGTATAGAGCCTGTAAATTTTTTACCGGGGAAAGCGTAGGGAGTAACTTCTACTGCTGTGCCAACAGCAATCATATCCAGTTCGGTTTCCAGCATCCCGAAATGTACTTCCATTTGCCTGGTATCCATCAAAACAGCAAAATAATCGCTTTTGGCCGAATAGTTATTTTCTTTTAGCTGGATATCGGCAATTACTCCGTCGAAAGGAGCTTTAAGCGCGGTATGTTGCAGGTTGTATTCTGCCTCACGCAGGGCAAACCGGGCATCGTTATAACCACTGCGGCCACGGGCTGTTTTCAACACCTCTGGGTTTATCTCTGCCGTATCGGCCGTTTCGGGACTGTGAGCATAAAGGATGTCTTTGAGCTCAATTTCGGCTTTCAGTAAATTGTTTTTTGCCTTTTCGAGTTGCAGCTGCTGGTTAAAATCATCTAACCGGGCCAGCACCTGCCCTTTTTGAACCCACTGCCCGTTTTTAACATTTACCTGTTGGATGTTTTCGTTAACCTTAAAAATAAGTTTTGCCTTTTGTACCGGCGACAAAACGCCATTGCTTACCACCTGTTGATAAAACACATCCGGCTGAACAATGATGGTTTTTACCTCGGGGGTTTTATGCCTGTACGTGGTTTTTTCCATCTCGCTATACTGGCCTGACTTTGTAGGCGACTGGCACGAAACAGCTAAAACCGGCAAAACCAGGTTTACCAGGGCCCGGCAAATGGTATTTCTCAAACTCATAAGTGTATGATTATCATTTTCATCTCAAATATAGGAATATTATTGGATTTTCTTGAAAATGCGGCTAATAAAAAAAGGATTGTTTTTTGACCATGAAAATAAAACAAATTTTGCTTCCCCTATAATAGCGCTTTCGGGTATAGGGCCGAAATGCCTTGAATCGGTAGAAAAAGACAGATTGTCTCCCATAAAGAAATAATAGTCATTTCTAAAACGATAACTATCATTGTTTAATAAATCACGCTTTTCATATAAAACAATATCATTATAAAGTAGTTTCGATTTCTTACCAAAAACAATTGTCCTTCCCTTGTTTGGGATTATTATAGGGCCATACTCAAAAGAGCTCCATAAAAATAGAGTATCATGAGGATAATAATAATGTGAGTTCAAATCATATATATTTAATCCAACAGGATGTTCATTCATTTTAATAAATTTTGCATACTCTTCCTGGAAAATGTCATTTACAATAAGTTTGTCTTTATAAAGTAATAAAGTATCTCCAGGCAGGCCAACACATCGTTTTATAAACAGACTGTTTATATCATCTGCAAAAAAAATTTCATTTGACTTATAACATGGTAACTTAAAAACATATACATTATAACTTTCAACTTTTTCTTGAGATTTTTTTTTAACGAGAATAAAATCTCCGGTTCTAAGTGTTGGACACATTGACGGTGATTTTACATAATAAATATCATAAAATAAATTAAATATGATATTAACGATTACAAAAAGTAAACAAAGTATTACTCCCCCAAGTATATTAAATTTTAAATTTAATTTCATCTATTTTATCCTTGTAATCTTCAATTAACTCGTCAAATATAATTGGGCTACCCTGCAATTGGACAACTCTATTTTCATCCAATAAAAAAGTATTATATCCTGGATTATTTTTAATATTATTCACTTTAAAAAAATCTTCGTTACTATCAATTATAAGTCTATGGATATTATCTAGGGGTACGTAATGAGTCCTTAAGTAATATTTTTTATCATGTGCTAATATTACAAATTGAAAAACTACTTTATCGCCAAATGTACCCGAAGATATTAAACTACTCCACTCATAAAGTTTCTCAACACAAACAGCACAATCGCCCCAAATTATTGATAATATGATTGGTTTACTATTAACATTCATTAAAAACTTATTGCTTGATTCCAAATATAAAATATCATTTTCAAATATCTCAACTGAATCGGGGAAAGAAAACACTTTGCCAATAATTAAATTTTCATTGGTAATATGCTTTTCTCTTTCTTTCGATATATTACATGAAACCAGAAACAATAAAGTTACTAGGATAATTGATAATCGATACATAAAAATACAGAATTATGGTAAACGATAAACATTAACACTCCCGTCTTTTGATATTTTATATAAAAGATTTTTCTCATTAAAAAAGTCAAAGCTCCGAACCCCTTTTTTGAATATTAAATTTACAGATGGGCTTAATTCCCAATTAAAAACATGAATGTTATGTGGTAAATTTTCTGTAATATCTTCATTAATATATTGTCCTCCCAAGTACAAAGCAAATATTTTATCATCATCACTTGTTATTGTATAAAAATACCCTTTAATCAAGGTAATAGGCCGATACATTGACCCATCTTCCTTTGCTTTAGCTTTTTGCTTAATATTATCAGGGCCGGTAGTTATTAAATATTCTCCTGTAGTTAAATTATATTTTAACAGTTTATCATAATACAAATAGGATAAAACAACTTCATTTGTTTTATCATTGTATGTTAAAAACCTTGAATGTAAATCTTTATATGCATGTTGTGGTAATCCCGGGCTATCAAACATAGGTTGCTCTCCATAAGTTTCAATAATTTCTCCTTTACTATTAATTAAAGTTAAAAGAGATGAATTGTTGCTGGATGATAACAATATGCTTGTATCTTCTAATACTTTATAAGTAAAAACAGGCATTAATGACTGGTTAAACTTTATTACCTTAACAGGTTTAATATTTTGTGGGTCTTTCAAAATTTCTTGAATTGAAAATGCATAAAAAGTAGTTTTAGGATAATCTATAAACCACAACAATTGATTATGTTTATCTATATTTACATAAGCAGGATTTATAAACTCATCAGGCCCCTTTCCCTGTTTGCCGAAACTCGCTAGTAGCTTATAATTTTTTAATGAATAAAAGCTAAAGATTCCTTTTTCTATCCTTTCTTGCGTAACGATTAATAATGTATCAAAAATATGAACAGATGAAGGATTATAACAGCCTTTTAATGAAAGCTTTTCAACAAACCTTTCTTCCATATTCACTTTTTTACTAAACTCACGAAAAGATAAGTTTTTATTATCTTTAGAATTATTACAGGAAAAATTAATTATAATAAAAACAATTATCAAAAACTTTCCATTCTTTATCATACCATACAAAGATTTTTAGCTGTAAACTTAAAAAAATGTTTAAAAAGATAAAAAATATTAAACTATTTTATAAGGCTGTCCAAAAAGGTTTGAAAAAGTCATTCCGAACGAAGTGAAGGAACCGCAGCACGAAGTGCAAGCTCAACGAAATTAATCTTTTAGAGTTGATAATCAACAGATTAGCTTCACTGAGCTCATTGTTTACGCAATTTCAGTTCCTTCGTCGTTTTTCCTCGGAATGACGATGATTTTTGACTTTTTGGACAGCCTCATTCTGGTCTGCTTTATTATCTTGTCTCCATCTTTTTTATTTCAATATCAACACCTTCCATATTAAAACTTTGTCCATCTATGGTACAATTACCATCAAAAATACATAAAACAGTTTCTGCTTTAACTGTTTTTGAACTTTTTAATGCGTAATTTGTAACAAAAACAGAAATTAACATTAAAGAAACTACTACGATTCCAAATAAAATTCTTTTTTTCATAATTCAAGTGTTTAAAGATTAATAATTAAAGTGTTGCAACACCAGTTAATGTATACATATACGAAAATAGTTATAATTATTGTTTTTACCCCCCGTTATATGTTTTACAACATGTTTTATAGGCGTAAACAGCTACAAATTATTTTTTATAAGCATTACAACGTTAATTGCAGATTTTTTATTTTTTTCTAATGTTACGCAAAAAAGAGGGTTAACAATACGCTTATAACT
>JAXHVS010000082.1:4941-48645 GCA_034189025.1 Bacteroidota bacterium | reverse complement strand
CTATTTTTGCAGCTTCGAAATGAATAAAGTTTCGATTTTTATAAGAATTTTTTTTATGAGTTTTAAAGAAGAAATAAAGCGAAGAAGAACTTTTGGTATTGTGAGCCATCCCGATGCAGGAAAAACCACATTAACCGAAAAATTATTACTTTTTGGGGGTGCCATTCATGTTGCAGGTGCTGTAAAAAATAATAAAATAAAAAAAACAGCTACCTCCGATTTTATGGAGATTGAGCGGCAACGTGGAATTTCTGTAGCTACCTCAGTAATGGGTTTTGAATACCGTGGTAGAAAAATAAATATTCTGGATACTCCCGGCCACCAGGATTTTGCTGAAGATACATTTAGAACGTTAACAGCTGTTGACAGTGTAATTATTGTAATCGATTCTGCAAAAGGAGTAGAACCACAAACCCGTAAATTAATGGAAGTGTGCCGTATGCGACAAACACCGGTAATGGTTTTTATCAATAAATTAGATCGCAGCGGGAAAGATCCTTTTGAATTACTCGACGAAATTGAAAATGAACTAAAAATACATGTTCGCCCTTTAAGCTGGCCTATTAGTAACGGGCCAACTTTTAAAGGAGTTTATAATATCTATGAAGAAAAATTGAATTTATTTAGTGGCGAATCGAAACAAACCGTTGAAGAACCCATTGAATTTAAAGATATCCAACATCCTGATTTAGAAAAATATATTGGTAAAGAATATGCAAACACCCTACGCGAAGAGTTAGAGCTTATTTCGGGAGTTTATCCCGAATTTAAGATCGAAGATTATTTATCCGCCGAATTGGCTCCGGTATTTTTTGGGAGTGCATTAAATAATTTTGGTGTAAAAGAACTGTTGGATTGTTTTGTGGATATTGCTCCCTATCCATTACCTGTAAAAGCAGAGGAACGAGAAGTTGATCCTTTTGAAAGCAAGTTTTCAGGGTTTGTCTTTAAAATTCATGCCAACATGGATCCCAACCACCGCGACCGATTGGCTTTTGTTAAGATTTGTTCAGGAGTTTTCAGGCGAAATACAAATTATTTACATGTAAAAGCAGGAAAAAAAATGAAATTCCCTTCACCAACCGCTTTTATGGCCGAGAAAAAATCTATCATTGACGAAGCTTATCCCGGAGATATTGTCGGAATTCATGATACCGGCAATTTTAAAATAGGAGATACTTTAACTGAAGGAGAAATAGTTCATTTTAAAGGATTACCTAGTTTCTCGCCTGAAATGTTTAGGTATGTTGAAAATGCTGAACCTCTGAAATACAAACAATTGGCAAAAGGCTTAGACCAATTAATGGACGAAGGAGTAGCTCAGCTTTTTACCAATAAATTTAACGGCCGCAAAATTATTGGTACTGTAGGGCAATTACAATTCGATGTTATACAATTCAGGCTTGAACATGAATATGGAGCCAAATGCAAATATGAACCGATACAAATGCATAAGGCATGTTGGATTGAAAGTAATGATAAAGAACAATTAGAAGATTTTAGAAAAAGAAAATATAATGTATTGGCTATTGACAAACATGGGAGAGAAGTATTTATGGCTGAATCATCTTATGCATTGGAAATGGCACAAGAAAAATTCGATAAAATTAAGTTCCACTTTACTTCAGAATTTTAAAATTTCTTTTAAACCTTTTTAAGACTTCCAAGTCTTTTTAATCAGGGTATTTTAAAAAAATAATTAGAGTGAGAAAGAAGTTTTTTCTAGGGATATGTATATTGTTGGCTATAAATACGATAGCATATTCGTTAAACAATAATAAGCAAACGATAGAGATTAAAAAAGTTGAGCATGGGCCAAAAATTGACGGAATTCTCGACGATGATATTTGGTTGAATGCTCCTGTGGCAAAAGATTTTATTCAGTATGAGCCCTACAATGGGCATACTCCGTCATTACCAACTGAAGTTAAAATTTTATATGATAATCATGCTATTTATTTTGGTGCAATAATGTATGATAATCATCCGGATAGTATTATCAAAGATATGGGTGATCGTGATGATTATACAGGACTTAACGCTGATTTATTTACAGTAGTTATTAGTACGTTTAATGATGGAGTTAATGCTTCTGAGTTTATGGTTTCAGCATCAGGGATACAATCAGATGTAAAACATAATGGGAATAGCGAAGATAGAAACTGGGATGCAGTATGGGAAAGTGAAGTGAGGATTACTGAAAATGGTTGGATAGTAGAAATGAAAATTCCTTATTCGGCACTCCGATTTTCAAAGAAGGATAAGCAGGTTTGGGGTGTTCACTTTATGCGTCATATCAGGCGTTATAGGGAGTGGAGTTCATGGAATTATATAGATAATCAGGTACAGGGAAAAATAAATCAAATGGGGGAAATGTCTGGTATTCATAATATTGAACCACCTTTACGCTTATCCGTTACTCCTTATATGTCAGCATATCTCGAAAAAAATGCAGAAACCGATAAATGGGGAAATAACTTCAATGCAGGAATGGATTTGAAATGGGGTATAAATCAAAGTTTTACGCTCGATATGATTCTAATTCCAGATTTCGGGCAGGTGCAATCGGATGATGAAATATTAAATCTTTCTCCCTATGAAGTTCAATATGATGAAAAACGGCAATTTTTTACAGAAGGTACCGAGCTGTTTAGTAAAGGAAACATTTTTTATTCACGTAGGATAGGAGGTAAGCCCAAGAACGCTTATGATGTTTATGATCATTTAGATTCCAATCAGGTGGTAGCAAGCAATCCTTTGGAAACAAAATTAATTAATGCTACCAAAGTGTCAGGACGCACAAAAAGTGGGTTAGGTATTGGGTTCTTTAATGCAATGACTGGGGCTGTAGATGCTGAGATTAAAGATACAATTTCTGGAGAAAAAGTCCATTACCGTACCCAGAGTTTTACTAATTATAACATGGTTGTTTTAGACCAAACACTTAAAAATAACTCATTCATTAGTTTGGCGAATACTAATGTTTTGCATGCCGAAGAGAACTACAATGCCAATGTAACTGCTACTGAGTTTCGAATTATGAATAAAGAAAATTCATATCAGATTACCGGTAGTGGAGCAGTAAGTCAACATTATACCGATAGTACAGCATTAGGGCATAAATATAATATTGAAGTAGCTAAAACCAGTGGTCGGTTTATGTTTGAATTAGAGCACTATATTGAGTCAGATACCTATGATCCCAATGATATGGGATATATTCAGAAAAATAATGAAGCTACCTGGGATGCAGAGTTTCAATATAACATAAAAAAACCTTTTTGGAGATTATTAGAATTGAATAATGAGATTTCTTTTTACTATACAAGTTTATATAAACCAAGAGAATACTCAAGCTTTAATATAAATGCAAGGGTCCACGCTACATTTAGAAACCATCTGTCTATTGGATTATATGGACAAGTGAAACCTATCAAACGATACGACTTTTTTGAACCTCGTGTGGAGGGATGGAAATTAGAACTCCCTCGTAATTATTATTTTGAAAGCTGGATGTCTACCGATTATCGTAAAAAATTTGCGATTGACTTACGTGGCGATTATTGGAAATCGATGGATGATAATCAATGGGGATATGATTATAGCATAGAACCCCGGGTTAGAATGAATGATAAGTGGATTTTAATTTATGGAGTAGCCTTTGAAAATAGCTTAAATGCATATGGTTATGTAGATAATTATACTGATAATACAGGGAATGATTTTATTGTTATGGGAAACAGAGATCGTTCAACATTAGTTAATACACTTAACTCCAGCTATATCTTTAGCAATAAAGCATCATTAAGTTTCCGAATGCGTCACTACTGGAGCAGAGTTGAGTATACCGATTTTCATCAGTTATTGCCTGATGGAACCTTAACACCTTCGATCGGATATGATTCATATAGTACTTCAGAAAACCTTAACTATAATGCTTTTACTATTGATATGAAATATTTGTGGCGTTTTGCTCCGGGTAGCGAACTATCATTGGTTTGGAAAAATGCTATATATACTAATGGCAATGATATAGTAAATAGTTTTGTGGATAATCTGGAAAATACATTTGCTGCATCGCAAATTAATAGTATTTCGTTAAAAATATTATACTATCTTGATTATCAGTATTTAATGAAAATTTAAAAAATAATTTAATTTTTGCAGATAGCTTGTTTGTTATCTCCCTTTTTTATTCGTATCACACACAAGAATTTAATATTTTATTTGAATAAAAATAATTCTCGCAAACCTTTGCAGAAATCATATATATTTTAATGAAAATCTGGAAAATAATACAATTAAAAGCTGTATTAACAAGTAACATGTAAATTGTTTTATAGCTGAATAATCTTTTGATTCAATTAAAAATCTTACGCAAAAGTCGTTGATTTGGTAATTTTTAAATATATTTGTATCCTGCAAAGAATTTTTGTTAAAAATATCATTATCAATAAATTATAAATTAAAAATTAGATAAAATGTCAAACGAAAAGAGAGTTTATACTTTTGGAGATAAAAAAGCAGAAGGTAACTCAAAGATGAAAAACCTTCTGGGAGGAAAAGGAGCTAACCTGGCTGAGATGAGCCTTATTGGTGTTCCTGTCCCTCCAGGATTTACTATCACCACCGATGTATGTACCGAATACAACAAATTAGGAAAAGATAAAGTTGTTGAACTATTAAAACCCGAAGTTGAAGCTGCCATAAAGAAAGTAGAAAAAATTATGGGAACTAAATTCGGAAGTAATGAAGATCCTTTATTACTTTCTGTTCGTTCTGGTGCACGGGTATCGATGCCCGGTATGATGGATACGGTATTAAACCTGGGAATGAACGATGATGCTGTAGAAGGTCTTACAAAGAAAACAAATAACCCTCGTTTTGCCTGGGACTCCTATCGTCGATTTGTTCAAATGTATGGGGATGTAGTATTAGGACTGAAACCCGAATCAAAAGAAGACATTGATCCGTTTGAAGCGATTCTTGAAGAAGTTAAAGAAAAGAAAGGTGTTGATCTTGATACACAGCTTGATGTTGAAGATTTAAAAGAGTTGGTGAAAAAATTTAAAGAAGCGGTAAAAAAACAAACCGGACACGATTTTCCTTCTAATCCATGGGATCAGCTTTGGGGTGCTATCATGGCTGTATTTGACAGCTGGAATAATCCAAGAGCAAATTATTACCGAGCATTAAACCAGATACCTGAAGAATGGGGAACAGCAGTTAATGTGCAAGCCATGGTATTTGGGAATATGGGTGAATCGTCAGCGACCGGAGTTGCATTTACCCGTAATGCCGGAACAGGTGAAGATATTTTTAACGGAGAATATTTGGTAAATGCCCAGGGAGAAGATGTGGTTGCCGGTGTTCGTACTCCCCAGGAAATCACCATTGAAGGTTCAAAACGTTGGGCTAAATTAGCCGGAGTTTCTGAAGAGGACAGAAAAGCTAAATTCCCTTCGTTAGAAGAGGTAATGCCAGATATATATAAAGAGCTGGACGAGATACAACAAAAGCTTGAAGATCATTACAAAGATATGCAAGACCTTGAGTTTACCATTCAGGAAGGTAAACTTTGGCTGCTACAAACCCGAAATGGTAAGCGAACTGCTGCTGCCATGGTGAAAATTGCAATGGATATGGTAAAACAAGGGGTTATTGATGAAAAAACAGCCATTCTGAGAATGGAACCTAACAAATTAGATGAATTATTACATCCTGTTTTTTCAGAAGAAGGATTAAAAGGAGCAAATACTATAGCTAAAGGATTACCTGCATCACCAGGTGCTGCTACCGGACAAATTGTTTTCTTTGCCGATGAAGCGGAAAAATACGAGCAATCTATCCTTGTTCGTATAGAAACATCTCCCGAGGATCTTGAAGGAATGAATATCGCACGCGGAATTTTAACTGCCCGTGGAGGTATGACCTCTCACGCAGCAGTTGTTGCCCGTGGTATGGGTAAATGTTGTGTTTCAGGTGCCGGAACAATCTCTATCAATTATAAAACAAGAGTAATGACAATTGATGGTAAAGAATTTAATGAGGGCGACTGGATCTCATTAAATGGCTCTACTGGTGAAGTATACGAGGGTAAAATTAAAACCAAAAATCCTGATTTGAGTGGTGACTTTGGTGAAATTATGGATTTGGCCGACAAATTTAGAACCATGGATGTTAGAACCAATGCCGATACCCCAAATGATGCAAAAACAGCTCGAAATTTTGGAGCCCATGGTATTGGCCTATGCCGCACAGAACATATGTTTTTCGAAGGTTCAAGAATTAAAGCCATGCGAGAAATGATTCTGGCTGAAAATGAAACAGACCGAAGAAAAGCATTGGAAAAATTATTACCCTACCAACGCGAAGATTTCGAAGGTATACTGGAAGCTATGGCTGGTTACGGCGTTACCATTCGATTATTGGATCCACCACTACATGAGTTTGTTCCTCACGATGAAAAAAATCAAAAAGAGATGGCTGATGAGTTAGGTGTATCTGTTGAGGAAGTTAAAAGAAAAGTAGATTCTTTACATGAGTTTAACCCAATGTTAGGACACCGTGGTTGTCGTTTGGGCAATACATACCCCGAAATTACAGAGATGCAAGCTCGTGCAATTATCGAAGCTGCTGTTAATCTAAAACAAAAAGGGATTGATGCCAAACCGGAAATTATGGTTCCGTTGATTGGTACTCATCAGGAGTTCGAATTGCAGGAAGATATCATACGTTCTACTGCCGAGAAAGTGTTTGAAGAAAAAGGAACCAAAGTTGATTACTTAGTAGGTACAATGATAGAAATTCCAAGAGCTGCTTTAACGGCAAACAAAATTGCAAAAAGAGCTGAATTCTTCTCGTTTGGTACAAATGATTTAACACAGATGGGATTTGGTTATTCTCGTGACGATGCCGGTAAATTTTTACCTATCTACCTGAAAAAAGGAATCCTTAAAAATGACCCATTCCAGGTATTAGATCAGGAAGGTGTTGGACAATTGGTTGAAATGGGAACTGAAAGAGGAAGAGCTACCCGACCGGAATTGAAAGTAGGTATTTGTGGCGAACATGGTGGTGAACCAAGCTCTGTAGAATTCTGTCACCGGGTTGGAATGAACTATGTTTCTTGTTCTCCTTACCGTGTGCCTATTGCACGATTAGCTGCAGCTCAAGCTGCTTTAAGGTAAACCAAAGAAAAACATCACTAAATATAAAATATAAAATGGCCGCTTCAAAAAAAAGAGCGGCTATTTTTTATTATTTAAAATTAATGCATAGTTATAATTTTTCGATAGCCATAATGGGCTGGCCTTTTTTTACTAAGGTCCCATCTTCAACAAGGATTTTAACAATTTTACAATAAAAAGGAGCTTCAATCTCGTTAAAAAGCTTCATAGCTTCAAGTATGCATATGGTTTCTCCTTCTTTTACTTTTGAGCCTTCTTTAACAAACGGGGGTTTATCAGCTCCGGGGGCACTGTAAAATGTGCCGGTCATTACTGAGTCAATAGTATCCCTGTATTCGCCGGTTTTTTCTTCAACAGCTGTTTTTGTTTCATGTTTTTTTATTACTTGCTGCGGTTGTTTGGGTTTCTTTTGCTCTACAACTGGTTCGGTAAATTCATAATCATTAGCACTTCCGTTTCCTGAACGCAACGTTAATTGGAAATCACCTTTTCGTATACTCAATTCATTCAATTGCATACTCGAAGCTGTTTCCAATAAATTATTCATTCTTTCAAAATCTTCAGTGTTTAATAAAAGATTTTCATTTACTTGTGTTGTTGATGTAACTTCTCGTTCTTTTGGCAGTTCCTTTTCGTTACCTAGTTCTTCTATTTCAATATCAGCAGGTGTTTTTGGCTTTTGCCCATGAGGGTGAGCCCTCCATTTAAAAAACTCTACCGATACTTCAGGGAATAAACAATAGGAGAGGATATCTTCTTCATTTTTAATCCATTCGGGATTTGAAATATTTTTTGTTGCTGTTGGTAAAATGTTTTTTAAATCATCGGCAGGCCGATGGTCTATTGGCTTTTCTTTACCAAGTATTTTTTTTATTAATGCTGGGTCGATAGGAGCAGGAGGCCTGCCATACATTCCTTTTACATAGTTTCGCACCTCTTGAGGTATCACTTTGTAACGTTCCCCTGTTATTACATTCATTACAGCTTGAGTGCCTACAATTTGGCTTGTTGGGGTAACTAATGGCGGATATCCTAAATCTTTTCTAACGCGGCTAACCTCATCTAGAGCTTCGGGAAGTTTTTCTAATGCATCCTGCTGTTCCAATTGAGAACGAAAATTTGAGATCATTCCACCAGGAATTTGATGTACCAATATTTCAGCATCGATAATAGGTTCATGGCCTCTGCCTTTTATTCTTTTGGGAGCTAGGGCTGCAAAATATTTGTTTACTTTTCTTAATGCATCTAAATCTAAGTTAACATCATATTCAGTTTCTTTAAAAATGGCATGAATGGTTTCAACAGGTGGTTGAGAAGAAAATCCGGCCATAGATGAAATAGCCCCATCCACAGCACCTGCTCCGGCTTTTACCCCTTCAAGGTAAGCTGATTCGGCCATTCCACTGGTAGCATGACAATGAATTTGTATTGGGATATCAAAATTTTCTTTTAGTGCAGTCACAAGCTCTTTCGATTTAGTGGGTGATAATAGTCCTGCCATATCTTTAATACATAAGGAATCAATTCCCAGTTCAATCTGCTTTCGGGCATCATTTACATATTTTTCAACGGTATGTACAGGGCTTGTAGTATAGGAGAGTGTTCCCTGTGCATGAGCACCGGTTTTTTGTACCGCTTTTATTGCAGCTTGTAAATTTCTTGAGTCATTTAAAGCATCAAATATTCTAAAAATATCGATTCCATTTTCATGGGCTTTTTCTACAAATCGTTCTACCAGGTCATCCGGATAATTTTTATAACCCACAATATTTTGGCCCCGTAAAAGCATCTGTAAAGGTGTTTTTTTAGCCCTTGATTTAATCAACCGTAAACGTTCCCATGGATCTTCTCGTAAATACCGCAAACATACATCAAAAGTAGCACCACCCCATACTTCCAGGGAGTAATAGCCTACGGCATCGATAGTATCAATAATACCTAAGATATCATCGGTACGCATCCGTGTAGCCCATAACGATTGATGTCCGTCTCTTAAAGTTGTATCTGTAATTCTTAATATTTCTTGTGCCATAATAATCTCCTTTTTAATTTATTTTCCAACAGTAAATTTTCCCATAGCCGAAAATTTTTCAAATCGTTTTTGTAATAAATCTTCAGTGGATAATTTTTGTAATGATTGTATGTTTTTTAGGATAGCTTTTTGGATGGAATCAGCCATTTTTTTATGATCGGTATGAGCTCCTTCTCCAGGTTCGTTAATAATTTCATCAATCACACCATGTTTTAATAATGCATTAGCAGTAAGATTAAGCGCCTCAGCAGCATCGGGAGCAAATTTTGCATCTCGCCACAGAATTGAAGCACACCCTTCGGGCGAAATAACAGAGTAAATAGCATTCGAAAGCATTAAAATACAATCGCCAACACCAATACCCAATGCGCCACCGCTACCACCTTCGCCAACAACAATGCAAATAATGGGAACTTTGATAGTAGCCATTTCGGTTAGATTTTTTGCGATAGCTTCAGCCTGGCCACGTTCTTCCGCTTCGAGGCCTGGAAATGCTCCCGGAGTATCAATAAATGATAATATTGGAATATTAAATTTTTGTGCCAGTTGCATCAGCCGTAAAGCTTTTCGGTAACCATCAGGGTTTGCCATACCAAAATTTCGCTCAATATTGTCGGTTGTAGTTTTTCCTTTGTTGTGTCCAATGATCATTACTTTTTGATCAGCGATTTGGGCGAAACCACCAATTATCGCTTTGTCATCACCAAAATAGCGATCACCATGGAGCTCTATAAAATTTGTAAACATAAGCGAAAGGTAATCCTGCAAAACAGGCCGTTTGGGGTGTCGGCTTATTTGTACAATCTCCCAGGGAGTTAATACTTTTCCTGTGGGTTTATTTTTATTTTTTGTTGGGTGATTATTCTTGGGTACCATGAGATTTTTTTCTTAAATAATAAATATAAGTTTTTGTTAATCAAGTTGTAATTATTGATTGTGGTAGTTAAGCAAATTGCTTAAAAACTCTTTTAAATCTTTTCTGTTTACAATGGAATCAATAAAACCGTGTTTAAGTAAATATTCGGCCGTTTGAAAATCGTCAGGTAATTTTTGTCCAATGGTTTGTTCAATAACCCTTCTTCCGGCAAAGCCAATCATAGCTCCGGGTTCGGCGATATTAATATCACCCATCATGGCGTAACTAGCTGTAACACCACCTGTAGTAGGATTTGTTAATACTGAAATAAAAGGGATATTTTTTTGATTTAATCGTGATATTCCTGCACAGGTTTTAGCCATCTGCATAAGCGATAATGCTCCTTCCTGCATCCGGGCTCCACCCGAGGCAGAAATAATGATATAGGGAATATGATTTTCATAAGCATAATTTGAGGTTTGAAGAATCTTCTCTCCTGTGGCACTACCTAAGCTTCCGCCTAAAAATCTGAAATCCATTATTGCCATCACAACTTTTATCCCATTCATCTTTCCAACTCCGGTAATAACAGCCTCATTAATACCGGTTTTTGTTTTTGTAGTTTCAATTTTATCAGCATAACTTCCTTTTAAATCACTAAAACCTAATGAATCAACAGGGCTAATATTTGCAAATAGTTCCTGAAAAGTATTTTTATCAAAAAGTAAATGAATACGTTCGTGAGAGGTAATACTTCCATGAAAATTACAAGTTGGACAAACATTTAAATTGTCAAGCCACTCTTTATAATATATATGCGATTGACATTTCTTACATTTTATAAAAAGTTCTTTTTTTGATTGTTTTACAGAAGATTTTTTATTGTGGGTATACCAAGCCATTATACTTATTTTTATTTATTACTAAACGATAAATAATTTTCAAAATTATACGAGTAAATAATTGTGTAAAATTATCAATTTAAAATAGAAATGCTATTTTACTAGTTAAATAATTATATATGTTACTTTATAAAAATCGATTTAAATTTAATAAAGATTGATTTGAATTAAGGGTAAATACTTTATGGAGAGGTATGTTTAAATATGAATTAATTATTAACTTTGGGGTTTATATAAAAAAGATAACTACAATAGCAATTGAAATTTAATCATGAAAAAAAATTTAGAATCGTCATTTCACCGTTCTTTAAATAGTATTATTGAACGGCATAATAATGTATTAGTAAACCTTGAAAGAAAAGAATTAATTAAACATGTAATCGAAAACCGAGAAGCTATTATTTCAAAAAATGGAGCGTTAGCTACATGGACACCTCCAGAATCGACAGGACGAAGCCCTAAAGATACCTATATTGTTAAAAGGTCAGCTAGCGAAAAAAATATCGATTGGAAATCACCCAATAATATTCCTATCAGCGAAGAAGTGTTTGATATGGTATTTTCTGATGCCATGGAATTTTTACAACATAAAAAAAGAATATATAGCACTAACAGAGTAATTGGGGCTGATGCTAAATATGCACTTCCGGTAAAAACAGTTACCAGTGAAGCACTAACAGCATTGTTTACCGATAATATGTTTCGCCCTGTGCCATCAAATATTAAAAATAGTGTTTTTGCCGACCGAGAGTTTAATCTTTTAACCGTACCGTATAATAAACTTGATAAAAATAAGTATAAAGGGCTATTGCGCACATTACCCAATGGAGATACTTCTGATATTGCAGTGATTATGGATTATGACCGCCGATTGGGTGTTATTGTTGGCTCTGCTTATTTAGGAAGTGTGAAAAAATTAATGTTTACGGTAATGAATTATTACCTGCCTTTTGAAGGTGTACTTCCATTGCATTGTTCAGCCAATGAGGATAAAGAGGGGAAATCTGCTTTGCTTCTTGGCTTGTCGGGAACAGGAAAAACTACTTTATCAGCTGATCCGAAAAGATTATTATTGGGAGACGATGAGCATGGTTGGAGCCATGATGGTATTTTTAATTTTGAAAATGGCTGTTATGCCAAAATGATTGACATTAGCGCTGAAAAAGAACCCGAAATTTACGATGCCGTAATGCACAAAGATGACCCGTTAGCTCATGGCGCTATTGTTGAAAATGCTATGGTATATCCGAACGGAGTTTTTGACTTTTCAGATACTCGTATAACTGAAAATTCCAGGGCATCTTATTTACTTACCTCCTTAAAAAAAATTAAGGAATCATCTATTTCAGGACACCCCAAAACAATTTTATTTTTAACGGCTGATGCATATGGTGTGTTGCCACCTATATCTAAGTTAGACCCTGATCAGGCAAGGCTTTGGTTTTTAATGGGATATACCAGCAAACTAGCAGGTACTGAAACCGGTGTTACTGAACCACAGGCTACTTTTTCACGTTTTTTTGGACAACCTTTTATGCCTTTAAACCCAGAGTTCTATTCATCTATGCTGGGTGAAAAAGTGCAGCAATTCAACACAAAAGTATATTTGGTAAATACTGGCTGGTCTGGAGGTGCATATGGAGTTGGTAAAAGAATTGACCTTAAATTAACACGTGCTATGGTAAATTCTGCATTGAAAGGTGATTTAGAAAATGTTGATTATCACTATGATGAATTGTTCCATTTGAATGTTCCAAAAAAATGCACCGGAGTACCCGATAAAATTTTAACACCTATAAATACCTGGATGAATAAAGATGAGTATAAGCTTACAGCTTCCCGGCTGGCTAATAAATTTAGTGCTGCTTTTGATGAAGCCTACGGTGATAAAAATATTAAAGAGAGTGTTAAAAATAAATGTCCGGGTAAATAAAAATTAGTAGTATAATATATTTCTTAATCCTCTTTAAAATAAAATATTAAAGAGGATTAATTATTATCTATAATATGCTTCCAATAGCTCAAACTTTGATGCTTAAAAAAATATTTGTTATTTTGCCTTGCTAATTTAAAAAATACAAAATGCACACTGTAGTCAATATTCTTATTATAATTTTGGCATACTTACTTGGTTCTATACCAACATCAATCTGGATTAGCCGATCTTTTTTTAATATTGATATTAGAGATTATGGAAGTGGTAATGCCGGAGCAACCAATACTTTCAGAGTACTTGGTACTAAAGCCGGAATTGTAGTATTTATTGTTGATATTTTAAAAGGATTTTTAGCCGTAAATTTAATCTACTTAACCGATTATTATATTCCTGATAGTGGCGATTATATTAATATCCAATTATTGTTAGGTATTGCTGCTATGTTAGGACATATTTTCCCTATTTACGCAGGTTTTAGAGGAGGGAAAGGCGTTGCAACACTTTTTGGTGTGATCTGTGCCATAAGTTTTTATCCAACCCTGATAATGGCTGGAATTTTTGTTTTAACCTTAGTAATTACCCGATATGTTTCTTTAAGCTCAATGGTTTCAGGGCTTTCGTTTCCTATATTGATTATTGTTGTATTTAAAGAAACAACTTCATCATTAGTAATTTTTTCTTTAATTATAGCTGTATTAATGCTGTTTACTCATCAAAAGAATATTGAACGCCTGTTAAATAAAGAAGAGAAAAAAGCAGATTTTTCAAAATTGAAAAAGAAAAACAGAAAGAAAACAAGTGAAGAGTAAGGAGCTTTAATTTTGTTAGCTATCTTTATTTGGAATAATATGTACGTCGTGTTGTGGAAAAGGAATCTGAATTTTATTTTTTCTAAAATTTTTATCGATAGAAAATCGTAGGTCGCTTTTTATATTTTCAACTTCAAAAGCTCTGTCAGTCCAGAAAAAAAGCTGAAAATCAAGCGATGAATCTCCAAAATTAAAAAATCGTACAAAAGGTTTGGGTGTTTTTGTTACATCAGGATGATTGATAGCACATTCTGTAAGTACTTTTGCCACGAGCTCAACGTCTGATCCATATGCTACGCCTACTTGTACATGAAATCGGGTACGTTTCTGGATATGACTCCAGTTAATTACATTACCGTCGATAAATTTTGAGTTTGGTATAACCAGTATAATATTATCTCTGCTTTCTAATTTAGTTGTTCGGAAACCAATTTCTTTTACTTTCCCAATTTTATCATCAAGTTCGACAACATCATTTACTTTTAAATTTCCCTCGAACAATATAAAAAGGCCGGATACAATATCTCGGAATATTTGTTGTAAACCAAACCCTAAACCAACTAGTAATGCTGCTGAACTCGCTAAAAGAAAAGTGATTTTAATACCTATTGTTTCAAGACTTAAAACAATCGCAATTGTCCACAATATATATTTTATAAGCTGATAAATGGTATTACTTTTTCCAAATTCAATATTTTTATTGGGATATATTTTGCGTTTGAAAATTTTATGTATAATTCCAATAATAATACGGGTAACCACCAAAATAAATATTGTAGCAACCAGATTATATACGGTAATATTTATTTTATCGGTACTAACGATTGAATATTCAAAAATATCTTTAAGATTCATAGTAAATAAATTAAAGTTTTAGGAGGTTTTAATCCAAAAATTCATTTTCGAGGAGTTGCCTTAATCTGTTAGGGCCAATATTTGTTTCTATATCGTCATGTTTGGCAAAAGAAATTGCTCCGGTTTCTTCCGAAACAATAATCACAACAGCATCTGTTTTTTCAGCTATGCCGATAGCTGCCCTGTGTCGCATTCCAAATTGAGGGGGTAAGTCTAATCTTTCGGTAATGGGCAAAACGCAACGTGCAGCAATTATTTTATCATTTTTAATTATTGCTGCCCCATCATGTAAAGGACTATTTTTAAAAAATATACTTTCTAATAAACGACTCGAAGTATCTGCATTTATGGTATCTCCGGTTTTTATAAAACTCATTAAATCCGATTTTTTAGAGATAACAATTAAAGCTCCGGTTTTAAATGCTGACATATTAGAGCATGCATTCACAATAGAATTAATATCGATTGTTGAAGTTTTGTTGTTGCCAAATGAAAATAAATTTTCTAAAGAAAATTTCCGATTGGTAATATATCGTGTACTGATGATCAGCAAGAATCTTCTTATTTCTTGTTGAAAAACAATGATTAAAGCAATAACACCAACACCAATAACCTGCCCAAGTATACTACTTAACAGCTGCATATTTAAGGCTTTTACCAAAAGCCATAAAAGGTAAAGTGAAAAAATACCAATAAAAATATTCATTGCAGTGGTGCCTCGGATCAGGTTATAAATCTGGTATAAAAGGAAAGCCACCAAAAGTATATCGAGAATATCTAAAAATCGTATCGTAATAAATGTTGTAATCATAAAATAACCAAGTGCAAAAAAAATTAATTATAACAAATGTAATAAAATAAAAATCAATCGTGCCAATTATCTACTTTTGCGGATAAATATTTTTGTGTTAATAGAATGGTTTCTTTTGCTTCCTTAACATCATGGACACGTAAAATATTAGCTCCACCTAATAAGGCCAATGTATTTAAAATGCTGGTCCCATTGAGTGCTTCGTTGGGAGAAAGGTTTAAGTATTTATAAATCATTGATTTTCTTGACAACCCTGCCAGTATGGGTAATTCAAAAATTTTAAAATCATTAAGGTGTTTTAATAATTGATAGTTATGATCAATAGTTTTTCCAAAACCAAAACCAGGATCAATGATAAGGTCATTAACCCCTAAAAGTTTTAAATGATCAACTTTTTTAGCAAAATAATGGATAACCTCTTTTACGACATTTTCATATTTTGGATTATTCTGCATATTTTGCGGAGTGCCTTGCATGTGCATCATAATGTAAGGTACCTGATGCCTGGCAATAACCTCAAACATCCTATAATCCATATCACCTGCTGAAATATCATTAATAATTTCAATTTTAAAATTTTCAATAACATGTTCTGCTACTACAGCTCTAAAAGTATCAATAGATAGGATAATATCAGGGAAATGTTTTTTTATAAGTTCTATAATGGGAGATAAACGATCAATTTCTTCCTTTTCAGAAATATCTTTTGCACCCGGCCTTGATGAGTAAGCTCCGATATCTAAAATATCGCAACCCTCATTGATCATCTGTTGTACTCGGTCAATAATTTGGGAGTGGTTGGCATATTTTCCTCCATCATAAAATGAGTCTGGAGTAATATTTAATATTCCCATAATTCGAGGGTTTGACAAATCCAATAATTCCCCTCCGCAATTGATGGTTAATTTTCTGGAAAAAAATGTATCTTTAGCCTGCATTTTTAAACTATTGTTGAGTTTTTATAATCAACAAATGTAATAAATTTTAAGCGTTTTAAAACAGCATTAAATCGGTAAATCAGAATATTAAGAATATGAAATTTATTGTTATTGAAGGATTAGATGGATCGGGAAAGTCAACACAAATTAAAAATCTGAAAAAATATTTTGAAAAGCATCATATTGATTATGAATATCTTCATTTCCCGAGAACGAACTCCAGAATTTACGGCAATTTAATTGCTCGTTTCTTGCGAGGAGAATTGGGTAACATTGAGTCGGTTAATCCTTATTTGATTGCTCTGATTTATGCAGGCGATCGGAACGATGCCAAGGAAACAATTAGCCAATGGTTAAAACAGAATAAACTTGTAATTGTTGATCGTTATGTTTATTCAAATATAGCTTTTCAGTGTGCAAAACTAAAATCAGAAAAAGAAAAAGTTGAATTAAGTGAATGGATCAAAGACTTAGAGTATGATTATTATCATATTCCACGTCCTGATTTGAATATATTTTTGGATGTGCCATTTGAATTTACAAAACAAAATTTAACAAAACAACGAAACGGGGACGACCGAAATTATTTGAATGGCAAAGAAGATATTCATGAAAAAAATTTAGATTTTCAAAATGAAGTAAGAAAAATATATTTAAATGAAGCAAATAGCGATCCTAAATTAAAAATAATTGAAAGTGCTGATAAAAGTGGAATTATGCCAGATCAAAGTATAATTTTTAAAAAATTAATTGATTTGCTTAAAAAAGAAAAGATTATATAAAATAGATCATAAATATTAAAATAATGAAAATGAAGAAACTTAATCATTTTAGCCGAATAATTTTAGGTGTAATATTTATTTTTTCTGGATTTGTTAAAGCAGTTGATCCCTTAGGATCGATGTATAAATTTAATGATTATTTTACAGCTTTTGGACTTGATTTTTTATCGGTAATTGCTTTGCCATTAGCTATTTTATTAAGTACATTAGAATTTGTTATTGGCTTTTCGTTACTTTTTGCTACCAAACGAAAAATAACCGCCTGGTTTACTCTTTTATTTATGAGTTTTTTCACCATTCTAACTTTGTTTCTGGCAATTTTTAACCCTGTATCCGATTGTGGTTGTTTTGGCGATGCTATTATTATGACAAACTGGGAAACATTTTGGAAAAATGTGATATTAATGATTTTTACGATTATTATATTTGTTTATCGGAATAAATATGAAGTACATTGGAAAAAACTAAATCAATGGCTGGTTCTATCAATACCCTTTATCTTTAGTATAGTGCTTTCTCTATACTGCTATTTGAATTTGCCCATACTCGATTTCAGGCCCTATACTATTGGAACTCATATCCCTGAAAAAATGGTTATCCCAGAAGATGCGCCAAAAGCTGAATACGAAACTATTTTGCTTTATGAGAAAAATGGAAAAGTAAAAGAGTTTGCCTTAAATAACCTGCCAGATTCTACCTGGCAATGGGTTGAAACACAAAATGTTTTGATTAGTGAGGGTTATGTACCACCTATTCATGATTTTACGATTCTAACATCCAGTGGGAACGATATAACGGATATCGTTTTAAACAACCCTAAATTTACTTTTTTGATGATTGCATATAACTTAAACGAAACAAGCGTTAAGAATATAGATAAAATTAATGAACTTGCCAACTACTGTAAGAAATCCGGTAAATGTAATTTTATTTGCCTTACAGCATCCGTTGAATCGGTTATTCAGGATTTTAAAGAAAAAACTGATGCGCAATATATGTTTTATGCTACCGATGAAATTACCTTAAAAACTATTGTGCGCGCAAATCCTGGTATTGTTTTATTAAAACAAGGTACAATTTTGGATAAATGGCATCATCGAAACATTCCAACTATAGAAGAAATAGAGCATTTGTATCTTAACAATGATAAATATAAAAAAGAACTTAAGAATCCTGAGAAAGAAGTTTTAGCCGAAAATTAACGATAAGAAAAAATTTGTGTTAAATTTTTTAATTAAACGATTTTTATACGCCCTGCTGATATTGTGGGGGGTTATAACCGTTATTTTTTTTCTGTTTAATGTTTTACCCGGCGACCCTGCTCAAATGATGTTAGGACAACGAACGGATATCTCTACCGTTGAATCTATCCGGAAAGAATTAGGTTTAGATCGTTCGGTAGGGATGCAGTATGTAAAATATCTGAATGACCTTTCTCCACTTTCGATACATAATAAAAAAAATGAAACCAGTTACTTTTATCTTGATCCTGAAGAATATTCTCCTTATCAATCTATTTTTACGATCAATGAAAAATATACCTTAGTGCTGAAAAAACCTTATTTACGCCGTTCATACCAAAGTAAAAAACAAGTTTCTGCAATTATTGGCGAAACTTTACCTAATACTTTTATATTGGCCGTTGCGTCTATTGTTTTTGCAACATTACTGGGTTTGTTTATAGGAATCATCGCAGCCTTAAAAAAAGATACTGTTTTCGATCGATTATCCCTGTTTTTTTCTGCCTTTGGGATGTCTCTTCCTTCATTTTTTGCCGCTATTATCATCGGGTGGATTTTTGCTTTTTTGTTAGCAGATGTAACAGGGCTAAACCTTACCGGAAATATTTATGAGATTGATGATTTAGGGGAAGGAATGCACTTGCAATTAAAAAATTTAATCCTTCCTGCATTAACCTTGGGAATTAGGCCATTAGCTATTGTCATTCAATTGTCGCGAAATTCATTGCTGGAAGTATTATCCCAGGATTATATTCGGACAGCAAAAGCAAAAGGCTTGAGGTTCTCCGGAATTATTTGGAAGCATGCATTAAGAAATTCGCTTAACCCTGTTATTACTGCAATTTCCGGATGGTTTGCTTCATTAATGACAGGTGTTGTATTTGTTGAATATATTTTCGGATGGAAAGGACTTGGTTTTATTATTGTTGATGCATTGAATCAATATGATTTCCCTGTTGTATTGGGATGTATTCTCACCATTTCATTAATTTTCATCATTATTAATACATTGGTTGATATTGTTTACGGCATATTAGATCCCAGAGTGCGCATAAGTAATTAAAAACTTTTTTGGTTTATTAAATTATATAACCTTTTAATTTTTTATTTTTGAGTAAATATCAACTCAAAAAATTATTTAATTATGAGAAAAAATATTGTTGCAGGAAATTGGAAAATGAACAAAACCTTTCCAGAAGGTGTTGAGTTAATTCAACAAATTGTCAATCAGGCGAATGCAGTTAATAATGTTGAATTGATTATTGCACCGCCATTTATCCTTACCGCTGAAGCTTCTAAGATAATAAAAGATTCGCCCGTGAAATTGGGAGCTCAAAACTGTTCAAGTTACAAAGAAGGAGCTTATACCGGAGAAATATCTGCTTTAATGCTTAAATCAATAGGTACCAAATATGTTATTTTAGGGCACTCTGAGCGTCGTAAATATTTTAAAGAAACGAATAACATTATTAATCAAAAAATTAAACTCTCTTTAGAAATTGGCCTTAAACCTATTGTTTGTTGTGGCGAAGTGCTTGCAGAAAGAGAAAAGGAAGAACATTTCCAGGTAGTTAATAAGCAAATAAAAGAGATGTTTGAAGAAATTGATGCCGATAATATGAAAAACATTGTTATTGCTTATGAACCGGTTTGGGCAATAGGCACGGGTAAAACAGCTACACCCCAACAAGCGCAGGAGATGCATCTTTTTATTCGGGAAAAAATCAAAAATTCATACGGCTCACAAATAGCCAATGATATATCTATTTTATATGGCGGAAGTTGTAAGCCTTCGAATGCAAAAGAACTGTTTGCCAACCCCGATGTTGATGGGGGTTTAATTGGTGGAGCTTCCCTTAAGGCCGATGATTTTATTGAAATAGCTAAGTCTTTTTAAATATTATAATGGATTATATTGAATTAAATTGCCAGGTTGAGGCTGAAAACCACGAAACAGTCATTGAAATACTTATTGCCGAATTAAACGAATTAGGTTATGAAAGTTTTGATGAGGAAATAGAGGGATTAAAAGCCTATATCTTAGAAAAGTTTTTTGATTTTGATGCTGTTAAAAAATTGCAAGTTAATACTTTACCTAACTGTACAATTGATTATTCCTGGAAAGTGATTGAAACACAAAACTGGAATCAGGTTTGGGAAAAAAGTTTTGATCCAATTATCATAGATAATCAGTGTGTTATTCGGGCTCCTTTTCATAAAGAAACACCAAAATTACAATATGAAATTATTATTGAGCCAAAAATGTCTTTTGGAACCGGACATCATGAAACAACTTATTTGATGTTAAAAACCATGCTTGAGCTTGATTTTAAAAATAAAACGGTGTTAGATATGGGATGCGGAACAGGTGTTCTTGCTATTCTTTCAAAATTAAAAGGTGCAAAAGAAGTAACGGCAATTGATATTGATGAATGGGCTTATACAAATACGCTTGAAAATATTGAAAAAAATAATTGCAACGATATTGATGTTTTACAGGGAGATGCGTCTTTGCTTGTGGCCCAGAAATTTGATATTATCCTTGCAAATATTAACCGAAATATATTAATGGATGATATAACTAACTATGCCCGTGTATTAAAAGAAAATGGTATATTATTATTAAGTGGATTATACGACCGTGATTTATCCATGATTAAAGAAGAAGCTGAAAATCATAATCTTAAGTATAAATCACACAAAGAAAAACACAACTGGGTAGCTGCATTATTTTACAAACTTTAATTAATACCTGAATGTAATGAAAAAGATATCGATCAAAATAATACTCATTTTTGTTCTTTTTTTTACTACATTTTCTTTTTTATCAGCACAAGATTTAAAAGAATTTAGTACTGATACAGCACAATTTATTGAACAATTCGAAGAGTTTGTAAAACGAAATATTTCCGAACAAGAAGAGGATAGCCTGGATGTATTTATTGATCGATGGAATACAGGTTATTTCACTGATGAAATTAAAACCCGTTTTATAGATGTTTGTAATTTAATGCTGCAAAATAAAGCTCGACGTAATCCTCATTTTACAAAATATTTTGACCTGATAATGATTTTTCATCAATCGGAAAAAGATTTTAAAAACTATTCCGATTGGGAAAAGGGGATATATTATCTTTTTGATAATGAAAAAAATCCGCTCCGCTTAGTTAATACTTATTTCGATAATACCAAATCGCTAATTGAACAAAATTGTATATATGGAACTTATGCAACAAGCTGGTTTGTTACCAATAAAAACTATAGCATCGAAACCGAACAATATTTAAAATTTGTTTTTGAACAAACCGATCTTTATTGTAAAATAAAAAATGATAGCATTTTTATTGAGGATACCCATGGTGCTTATTTCCCTGTTAAAAATGAATGGAAGGGGAAGGAAGGTATTGTAACATGGGAAAGGGCTGGTTATACTGGGGATGAAGTTTATGCCAAACTGGATAATTATACCGTAGATCTTACAAAGTCGGGATTTAAGGCTGATTCTGCAATGTTTATTAACGAACTTTATTTCGATGAGCCAATATTGGGACAATTATCTGATCAGGTAATTCATATAACCAATCCCGAAAGAGCTGTTTATCCCGAATTTAATTCATATCAAAAACGGTTTAAGATAGATAATATTTTCCCTGATATTGATTATGAAGGGGGTTTTACAATGAAAGGCGCTAACTTATTAGGTTCTGGTGACAGCGAGAACCAAGCCTTTTTAAAAATTAAAAAAGAAGAAAAAACAATATTAAAAGCTTTTGCCGAAACCTTTATGTTTCGTAAAAACAGAGTTGTATCAAATGATGCACAGGTTACGATTAATTTCGATAACGATTCGATTTATCATCCGGGAATTATGTTTTCCTTTATAGTAAATGAAAACGAATTATCCTTATCACCATCCGACAGAATTGTTTCTAAAAGCCCCTATTATGACTCTTACCATGAAATGTCAATGAACTTTGAACGCTTACGCTGGAATATTGATGATGATAAAATTTATCTGACAAAAAAGCGAGGAGGGGATATTGGAAATGCAACCTTCACATCATCAAACTTTTATAATTTAATCGAATTTGAACGAATTATGCTCAGAGATGATTTTCATCCTTTATTAGCTATTAAACGATATGCCGAAAAAATAAACTCACAAACATTTACCGGAACTAATTTAGCTCATTATTTAAGTTATGATGTATATCAAATTAAGCAAATGTTGATGTTTTTAAGTGTTGATGGATTTTTATTTTACGATACGGATAATGATATAGCCACAATTAATACAAAACTTTACGAATTTGTTGATGCAAGGTTTGGACGAATTGATTATGATGTCATGAAATTTAATTCAAGTGCTAGTGGATTAGAACACAATGGGATAATTGACTTATCAACCAAAGATTTAATAATAAATGGTGTCCCCAGGATTTTTCTTTCCGATTCACAAAATGTGGCTATTTATCCGCATAACAGACAAATTGTTATGAAAAAAAACAGGGATTTTAGCTTTGGTGGTGTTGTTGATGCCGGATTATTTACTTTTTATGGCAATGATTTTTATTTTGAATATGATACCTTTAAAATTAATTTGAATAATATCGATTCTTTAAGTATACAGGTAGAAACAGAAGAATACGATTTATACAATAAAGCTATTTTAGCAAATGTTAAAAATAGAATAGAGAATGTTACAGGGAACCTGCTCATCGACCACCCGCAAAACAAATCAGGATTACAGAACTATCCTGAATACCCTGTTTTTAATAGCCATGAAAATTCATTTATTTATTATGACGATTATTCTATTCAGAAAGGAGTTTACAAAAGAGACAACTTTTATTTTCAGTTAGAACCCTTTACTATTGATAGTTTAGATAATTTCAGCACCAAAGGATTGCATTTTGATGGACAGTTTTATTCTGCAAATATTTTTCCACCTTTTGATGATGCAGTATATATGCGCCCAGATTATTCATTGGGTTTTTTAAGAAAAACACCACCAGATGGATTCCCCCTTTACGAAGGAAAAGGAAAATATTTTAATGTTGTTGATTTAAGTAATCGGGGGTTAAGAGGATCTGGTACTTTGGAATACCTTACTTCTACCGTAAAAACCGATAGTATTATTTTTTATCCGGATTCTACTAAGATTCATGCACATGATTTTACCATAGCTCAGCGCACTTCGGGAATTGAATATCCTAGCCTTGAATCAAATGAAATTGATATAAAATGGTATCCCTATAAAGATGTAATGTATGCTGATCAAACGAACAATCCCTTTCAGATGTATAATCCTGAAACAAATTTCTCAGGGTCATTAACATTAAAACCTATTGGACTGGTTGGCCGTGGGACAATGAATTTGGAAAAAGCAACATTAAAATCTAAACAGTTTAATTTTGAAGCAAATGCTTTTAACTCCGATACTACAAGTTTTAATTTAAAATCAATCGATAAAAATGATTTTAATTTTATTACAGAGAATTTAAATGGAGAAGTAAATTTTACTACTCAGTCGGGCAATTTTAATTCTAATGAATCATTTACAATAGCTCAATTTCCTAAAAATTTATATGTCAGTTATCTCGATCAATTTAATTGGGATATGGTGAAAGATGAAATAGCTATAGAATCCAGCCCTCAGGCCGATTCTTTAGTTTCGGATGAAATTAAAAAACTGGCAGAATTAAAAGACGATAATTTACCCGGGGCTTTATATATGTCGATACATCGCAGCCAGGATTCTTTACGTTTTGCTTCTACAAAAGCCATTTATAGGTTAAAAGATAGCACGATAAATGCTACAGAGGTTGATTATATAAAAGTGGCCGATGCATATATTTATCCTCATGACGGAGATGTTACCATTGGCCATCAGGCAAAAATGAAAACCTTATTTGATGCCGAAATTATTGCCAATACAACATCTAAATATCATAAAATTTATAAAGCAAAACTAGATCTTAAAGCCAGAAATAATTATACCGGCTCGGGTGATTACGATTATATTGATGAGAATAAAGAAACACAGATTATTCATTTTACCAATATTTATGTAGATACTTCTTTACAAACAAGAGCTACCGGGAGAATAGATGAGGAAGAAAATTTTACTCTTAGCCCTGTTTATCATTACAATGGAGACGTTGAACTTCGTGCAGCACAACGCTTTTTGACATTTAAAGGCGGTGTAAAAATTGAGCATGATTGCCCACTTATTTCAAAAGAACTGGCTTATTTCGAATCGGAAATTAACCCAGACAGTATTTATATTCCGGTTCCTGAAGGATTAAAAAGCACTACCGGAAGAGGTTTATATTCATCGCCTTTTATTACAAAAGATTCATCGCACATTTATACTACCTTTTTATCGCAACGGCGTGACCCTAACGATGAACCAATTGTTACAGCACATGGATACTTGCATTATAACAAAAATGCTAATAAATATATTATTACTGACCGATCAAAATTCTTAAATCCCGACACAACAGGAAGCCTGATTGATTTACAAAGAAGTTTTTGTTTGTATCATGGCGAAGGATTAATTAATTTAGGAATTGACCTTGGACAGATTAAGTTTAATCCTGCAGGATCATTTAATCATAAATTAGAAAATAATGAGATTAAATTAGAAATGGTTATTCCTTTTGACTTCTTCTTTTCAGAAGCTGCCCTGGATTCGCTTAGGAAAGATATAAATTCAATACAAGGACAAGATCAACTTAGTATTACTGCACCGTTTTTTGAAAAATATTTAACCGAAATCGTTGGCAAAGAAGATTATAATGAATTTAACAATCAGCTGACTCTTTATGCCGATGAAGCAAAAATTCCAAAATCTACTCAACATACAATGTTAATTGGCAATTTAAAATTAAAATGGTATACCGGGTTAGGTGCTTATCTTAATTATGGTAAAATTGGTATAGCAACGATTAATAATAAACCGGTAAATAAATATGTGGAGGGCTATTTTCAGTTGTTAAAACGCCGAAGCGGCGATATAATGAAATTTTATTTTAAACTCCCCAATAACCATTATTATTATTTTTCTTATACTCGGGGAGTAATGCAAACACTATCTAATAATGATAAATTTTTAGATGCTATAAAGGACATTAAAAGACGTAAACGAAAATTAAGGACAAAACGTGGAGAAACCCCTTACCGTTATATTGTTGCTACTGATCAAAATTTAGCACAGTTTTTACGTAATATGAGGCTTTTTGAGGAAGCACAAGCTGCCGAAGAAGAAAGGATAAAACAAGAACTTCTGGAGAAAGAAAATGAGCAAAATCAAGAAGAGGAATCCATTGATCAAAACGAAAGTGATGAGCAAAATAAGCAAGGAGAAACAAAAACTGAAGAGAATGAACAAAAAAATGTAGAGGCTGTTACTTCTGAAAATGAAAATGAAAATGAATAATATGAGCAAACCGCTCGCTCCTACATGTTGTCGGTGCGACAAGCCATGAAAAAGAAAAGATAATTTTACATAAAAGTACTTTCGCTCGGAAATGTTATCCCTGCAAAGATAGCAAAGAATGATTGATAAAGAGATAATAAAAGGAAAAACAAAAAGTAGAAAGAATCGTAAAAAGATAAAAGGTAAGGATTAAAAATCCGCGCTAGCAGAGGCAAAACACCTTCTTTATAACCATCGACATGTTGTTTCACCATCGGTCGTTCTTTGGAAATTACAAATTTAAAATATATTCATTGGAATTTGTTTTTATCATAGAACTCGACATGCAGGCTTGGCTAAGTTTAACTGTTAAAATATAAACAAAAAAGTTACCTATTTAGGTAACTTTTTTATATGTTTGCAGTATATGAGAATAGTAAAAGAAAGTACCTTAAAAGAACGTTGTAAACTAAATAGGTATAAACAAGCTGAAGAATCCATTAAGTCTTGGATTTTTGAAGTTAGATACTCTAATTGGAGCAATGCTCAGGAACTTAAAGCAAAATACAGAAATGCAAGTATAATTACAGCTAAAAGAGTTGTCTTTAACATAAAAGGCAACGATTATCGATTAATAGTAGATATCGAGTATAAACTAAAGATAGTATTTGTGGTGTGGTTTGGCACACATACGGAATATGATAAAATTGATGTAAAAACAGTAAACTATGAAAACTAAAATATTAAAAACAGCACAAGATTATAACGAAGCTATAGAAAGAATTTATGAATTAATCCAAAGTTCGGAAAATACAATTGAACCTGATACAGCAGAAGGAGAAGAATTAGAGCTTTTATCGTTATTAGTTGAATTATATGAAAAAGAACATTACCCGATAGAAACTCCAAATCCTATTGAAGCAATCAAATTTAGAATGGAGCAAATGAATTTAAAACAATCAGATGTAGCACCGTTATTTGGTGGAAAGACAAGAGTATCAGAAGTTTTACACGGAAAACGAACGTTAAGCTTAAAAATGATAACCTTACTTCATAGATATTTAGGAATCCCTTTAGAATCGTTAGTCGCAGGAAATGAGAAAATAAAGTTAGAACCAGAAAAGAAAAAGAAACTTTTAAAAGTTCAGTCAATTAATGATTATCTAAGAAAAAATGACGAAGTAGCATTGTCTTAATTAAATTGGTTTTGTTTTGAAGCGGCCCTCAGCTCGCACCCTATGTTGTCCAGTCGTAAAATATAAAATATCACCAGCTCATGCTGATATGTTGTTGTGCGACAAGCCATGAAAAAAAACTACTAGCACGAACATGTTTTCCCTTCTAGCGAGAGAATGAACAAAAAAATGTAGAGGCTGTTACTTCTGAAAATGAAAATGAATAATATGAGCAATCCATGGGATGATAGATATAAACAGCCAGAATATATTTATGGTACTGAACCAAATCAATTTCTAAAAAATTTCATCCAAAAAAATAAGCCGGGTAAAATATTGCTTCCGGGAGATGGCGAAGGCCGTAATTCGGTATATGCTGCAAAATCAGGATGGAAAGTAACTGCTTTTGATTCAAGTAATATGGCTAGAGCAAAAGCACTAAAACTTGCCCGGAAAATAAATGTTAATATCCACTATGATGTTTGCTCTGTTATGGATTTTGAAACAAATCATAAATTCGACCTTATATCTTTGATTTATTTGCACTTACAGCCAAATATCCGAAATTTTTTTCATCAAAAAATAATTAACTATTTAAATGATGATGGGCACATTTTATTAGAAGTGTTTTCTAAAGAACAAATCCATTATACTACTGGAGGCCCTAAAGATATAAAAATGCTTTATTCAGTAGATGAGTTAGAGCATGATTTTAAAGGAATGAATATTAAGATATTGGATAAAACAAAAACTTATCTTTCTGAAGGAACTCACCATAAAGGTGAAGCAAATGTTATACGCTTGTTGGCCTCAAAAAGTTGAAGCTCATTGTGTTCGTTTACTATAAAATGAATAATCAATTTATTCATTGACAATGGTTTTCATATTTATTAACTTTATCTTATTCTTTTCGATTTTTTCACTAATAAAAATGGGAGGTATATCATGTCTGATCATGTTTATAAAATTATTGAACTTGTTGGTACAAGTACAGAATCGTGGGAAAAAGCAGCTGCCAATGCAGTAAAAAAAGCCGCTGAAAGCCTTCGTGATCTTCGTATTGCTGAAATATCCCAATTGGATATGCAGATTAACGATGGCAAAATTGAAGCCTATCGGGCTAAAGTTAAAGTGTCTTTTAAATACGAAGGGCACCATTAATTACTATCACTTACTAAGATTAATTGAAAGGCACATGAGTACATACTTGATGTGCCTTTGTTTATATTTTTAACTATTTATTTTTATAAAATGCTGTTCTAATTGATCCCTTTTTATGGGCTTTCCATGGCCGGGTAAAAATAATTTACATTTTGTGCTCAAAAGTAAGTCCCAACTTTTATAGAGTTCGTCAATATTATCGGCAAAAGGAGGGAAGATCTTCTTTTTAAAAATCCCAAACAAAGTATCACCAACCAAAGCAATTTCATTATCAACGAGCAAACTTTGAGATCCAATGGTATGTCCAGGAGTATGTATTATTTTTATATTATCAAAAATTGATAATTGATCGGTTACTATAATATCCGGCATAGCAGGTTCGAATTTTCCAATAGAACTTGCATATTTATTACCCGAATAAGTAATGAGCTTAAACAACCACGACGTGCCTCTGGGTAAACATGTAAATCCTTTTTTTAACCATTCAGCTTCATTTTTATCAACAATAATTTTAGCTTGAAAATCTTCTTTTATTTTGTTTGAGTTTCCTGCATGATCATAATGTGTGTGAGTTAAAAAATGATAGTCAATGAATCGATGATCTCCCAAAATAAGCTTTAGTTGATGTTTTAACTTTTTATAGCTTTTGCTAACTCCGCTATCGACCAGAATGTTTATTCCATCTTTTTGGATAAGATAGCAATTAGTCATCCCTACTAAAATAATATGTATTTTTGTTCCTTGCGCTGATTTAACTTTCATGATTCCTGCATGTTATGAGTTGCTTAAATTTACTTTAATTCAGGAATATTCTCAATAAATGTATAGATAAAGTATATTTATTATTTCATTATCGCAAAACCGCTAATCTTAGTTCCAACCAAAGAATCTTAATTATTAGTCTAATTTAAAAAACTATTTTTGAATTGTTAACTGATTTTGAGTTAATCTTTCCTGGTACGATTGAATAATGGCTTTTATTTTATGTTCATAGTCAAGATACTTCTTCGATGAATGAATTAAATTATTTTTAAGCAAACTATCCTGTTTAAAATTATAAAATGCAATAGAATTTTTTCCATCAAATTGAAGTAAATAATTATCTTGTATCAGTTGAAAGATGCCATTCATATAATTTATGGTAAAATCATCGCATGTATCAGAAAGCAAACTTTTTCCAAATGCAATAAAGGGTTTGTTGTATCCGCAATAATCAATAATTGTAGGAAAAATATCTGCTTGTTGGGCAATGAGTTTTTTTTGTCCGTTAAATAAAGTGTCGTTAGGATGGTATAATATTATAGGTATAGTATAATTACCTATTTTGTTTTTATAATACTCACTTTCTGCTTGTGCTGTATGATCAGCCACCAAAACAAATAAAGTATTATTGTACCAGGGTGAATTTTTTGCTGATTTAAAAAATTGTTGTAATGCAAAGTCGGCATATCCAATACTTTCGTGAATATTTAAATTTCCTTTGGGAAATTTGCCTTTATATCTGGAGGGAATTTGATAAGGATGATGTGACGTTAATGTATAAATTGTTGCAAAAAACGGATGTTTAAATTGATCTAATTGTTGTTTAAAATACAATAAATATTCTTCATCATAGATTCCCCAATTCCCATCAAAGTGGGATTTGTCAGGATATTCGTCCATTCCAAAATAGTTATTAAATCCTGCAATATTTGCAAATTGGTCAAATCCCATGGTTCCGTTTTTCCCTCCGTGAAAAAATGCTGTTTGGTAACCTAAACCATTTAATAATGAAGGGATGGTATTAATTTTATTCGATGAAAATTGAGATGTAATGTATGGATTATCCGTTAAAGCAGGTAACCCTGCTATTATCGAGGGCATAGCTTCTATCGAGCGTTTACCATTTGCAAATCCGTTTGTAAATACTAAACTTTTTGTACATAACGAATCTAAAAATGGAGTATAACCTTTACCATTATTGTAAAACCCGATATATTCTTTAGAAAAACTTTCTAAAATAATAAGGACAATATTTTGTTTTGGCTTGTTCCTAACGGAACTATATTGATGAATAGGACGATAAATTGAATCAAGTGTTTGCTGGTTAAAATATCGATCTACTTTAAAATCTTTTGTTCCTAACGATTTCATAATCGTAAAAGGAGTGTTTAATACTAAAGGAATTTTTTTAGCTGTTGTATATTTTGCAGCATGGATCACCCTTAGTGGTTTTAGCTGAAAACCACCTCTGCCACCAACTAATCCAATACCCATCAACATAACAAATAGTAAGGATTGATAAATAATTTGACGGTTAGATAATTTTGCTGGAATATATTTATTTTCTAGTCTTTGGGCAGGGTATATCCGATAAAGCAAATAAACAAATACCATCCAAAGGATTATTAAATACCAATAATCTTTCATAAATGCAGGTAATAAGGTAACAAAATCATTGCCTAACCAAACCGAATTAAAAATGTCTGTGGTTAATCGCTTGTGTTCAAAATCAAAAAATTTTGTATCAATAAAGTTTGTAGATAGGAGTAAGGCATTAACAAAAAGGAACAAAATTTTTAGTATTTGTTGATATGTTTTATTGTTTTTAAAATTCCCGGGAATTATACTAAGAATAATGAATGGAAGGTTGAAGTAGTAAAGAGCAGAGATGTCAAAACGTAGGCCCGAAAAAAATATTTTCAAAGATTCATTTACGGTAAGAGTTCCAAAATAATTAATGTTAAATAAATAAAATAGTATCCGTGATAAGCTAAATAAAGCAATTATAATTAATATCCGAAGAATAAATAATTTAACATGGTATAAATAATTTTTCATTTTAGCATAGCTCCTATAATCGTAGTTTTCCCATAGTTTACAAAACTATAAACAAGTTTAATAAACACCAAATATCTTTGATTTTGATTTGTTGATAATATTAATATTGTAAAAAGTTGAAATGTAGATCATTGTTTTTTATTTAACTAAAATTAAAAAATTAAATTTAATTATATGTTAAAAAACAATGTTTTATGGGTGCATTTTGATTCAAAAATATTAGTCATATTTAATGAATTAAGGTAATTTTGCATAAAAAATTATTACTTATGAAACCTTCACATATAGAACACATTGGAATTGCTGTAAAAAATCTTGATGAATCAATCAAGTATTACGAACAAGTTTTAGGCCTTACATGCTATAACATCGAAGAGGTTAAAGACCAAAAAGTTAAAACGGCTTTTTTTAAGGTTGGCGATACTAAAATAGAACTACTTGAATCGACTGACCCTGAAGGCCCAATTGGTAAATTTATCGAAAAAAAGGGCGAAGGAATTCACCATATGGCTTTTGCTGTACAAAACATTGAAGAAAAGCTAAAAAAAGCGGAAGAAAATGGGGTAAGGCTTATCGACAAACAACCACGAAAAGGTGCTGAAGGATTAGATATTGCATTTTTGCATCCTAAATCTACCTTTGGAGTACTTACCGAATTATGCGAGGATAAAAGTAAATCATAAATTAAATATACATATTAATAATTGCTTTCAGCCCAATGAATAAACAAGATAAGATTAAACAATTAATTGATTTAAGAGCACAAGCCAAGCTTGGTGGTGGTGAGAAAAAAATCGAATCACAACATAACAAAGGGAAATTAACTGCTCGCGAACGAATTGAGATATTACTCGACGAAGGTAGTTTCGAAGAGTTTGATATGTTTGTAACTCACAGATGTACCGATTTTGGGTTAGACAAGAAAAAGATTTTAGGCGATGGTGTAGTTACCGGAACCGGAACAATTGACGGACGTGTAGTTTATGTTTATGCCCAGGATTTTACCGTTTTTGGTGGTTCATTATCCGAAACATTTGCTAAGAAAATTTGTAAGATAATGGATATGGCCATGAAAGTTGGTGCTCCGGTAATTGGAATTAATGATAGCGGTGGGGCACGTATTCAGGAAGGTGTTAACAGCCTTGCAGGATATGCCGAAATTTTTCAGCGTAACATTATGGCTTCGGGCGTAATTCCTCAAATATCGGCAATTTTTGGCCCATGTGCAGGGGGTGCTGTTTATTCTCCGGCATTAACCGATTTTATTATGATGACCGAAGATACAAGTTATATGTTTGTTACAGGCCCTAAAGTAGTTAAAACAGTTACTGGCGAAGATATTACTATTGAAGATTTGGGAGGTGCTAATGTTCATGCTTCAAAATCAGGGGTTTCTCATTTTTTAATTGAGGATGAAGAAGAAGGGTTACTTTTAATTCGTAAATTACTAAGCTTTTTACCTCAAAATAATTTAGAAGAACCTCCTATTGTTGAATGCAACGATCCAATCGACCGGCTTGATGATGCTTTAAATGAAATTATCCCTGAAAATCCAAATCAACCTTATAATGTAAACGATATTATTTATTCATTGGTTGATAACAATGAATTTTTAGAAATTCATCGCCATTATGCCAAAAATATTGTAGTAGGTTTTGGTAAGTTCGATGGTATGTCTGTTGGGATTGTAGCTAATCAGCCTAACTTCCTTGCAGGTGTTTTAGATATTGATGCATCGCGTAAAGCTGCTCGTTTTGTAAGATTCTGTGATGCATTTAATATTCCTATTTTAACCTTAGTAGATGTTCCCGGATTTTTACCTGGTAGTAGCCAGGAATATGGCGGAATAATTATTCATGGCGCAAAATTAATGTTCGCATATGGAGAAGCTACTGTTCCAAAAATTACTATTACATTACGAAAATCGTATGGAGGCGCACACGATGTAATGAGCTCAAAACAATTACGTGGAGATATAAATTATGCCTGGCCATCGGCAGAAATTGCTGTTATGGGTTCACGAGGAGCTGTAGAAGTACTTTACGGAAGAGAACTTGCAGGGATTGAAGATCCTGATGAAAAAGCAAAAGCTGTTGCTGAGAAAGAAAACGAATATCGCGAAAAGTTTGCCAATCCTTATCAGGCAGCAAACTTAGGCTATATTGATGATGTAATCGAGCCACGTAATTCAAGATTTAGAATTATTCGTGCCTTAGAAATGTTACAAACGAAAAAGGATGTTAATCCTCCAAAAAAACATTCAAATATTCCATTATAAAAGTATTTTTTCATGATATCAATATTAGGAATTATAGGAATAGATTTTTCAGCCATCCCCGGACAGGGTGCAACCATTGCTATTGTGGGTTGGTTAATAGTTTTTGCTGCTTTGGTTTTGCTTGTTATTGTGTTTACACAAACACCCAAAATTATTTATTATAAAACCAGAAAAAAGCTAAAAGAACAATCAAAACAAGCAGATATTCCTGATTCAGAATTACATCTTTCGGGAGACACTAGTGCTGCTATAGCTATGGCTTTGTACTATTATTTTAATGATTTACACGACGAAGAAAGTAATGTAATTACGATTAAAAGGGTGAGAAAAACGTATTCTCCCTGGAGTTCTAAAATTTATGGATTAAGAGTTTGGCCCAGAAAATAAAAAATAAACAATGAGAAAATTTAAATTCACAATTCGTGGTAACGACTACGATGTTGAGATAAAAGATTACGAAGATAATATCGCAATCGTAGAGGTGAATGGCACTCAATATGAAGTTGAAATTCATCAAAAAGAGTTAAAAACGCCCAAAACACCTAAACTTGTACGATCAAATGTTCCCGTTGATCGTAAAGATAGTAAAATTAAGAAATCAGTGAGTAACAGAGCTTCATCACTAAATGCTCCTTTACCCGGGAATATTTTTAAAATCCTTAAAAAAGAAGGAGATGAAGTGAAAAAAGGCGAAACCATTATGATTATGGAAGCCATGAAGATGGAAAATAATATTCAATCGGAAAAAGACGGAAAAATCATCAGTATCAAAGTTAAGGAAGGAGATGCGGTTCTTCAGAATGATGTTTTAGCCGAAATTGAATAATTTTTAATCAGCGTATAATAATTGATAAATAATATGAAAAAGTTTTGGTTAGTCATTGGAACATTTGTTTTGTTTTTCTCAGGAATCTTTTCTGCAAATGCCGATGATTTTAATAAAATACTTACAAAGGGTAAATGGGTTAATAAATCTGATGGATATAAGATTAGTGCCGATAATGACAGAACAATAGAAAGATACAAAACGATTAGCTTTAATGCAGATCAAACTTTTGTTCTCGATTCTATCAAGACAAAATTTAGAGGAGAATGGAATGTTATTGATAATTGTATCTACCTCGAGTTTAATAATCAAGAATTATCTCCCAAAGAAGCTAGTATAACCGGCGATCAATTGATCGTTGATGGGGAGGTATATAACAATCATTCTGGAGCGGTAGCCGGATTACTAAATTTTTACGAATATACAGGAGTTTATAATGCTACACCCGGCCACTTATTAATGATTGTTGTGGGTATCTTTTTTATTTTTCTTGCCATTCGCTATAATTATGAACCCTTATTGCTTATTCCTATTGGATTTGGAATAATTATCGGTAATATCCCTTTTTTCCAGGCCGAAGGTTTTAACTTGCAGTTAGGAATATATGAAGAAGGAAGTGTGATGAACTACTTATACTTTGGTGTTCGCCAGGGGATTTATCCACCACTAATTTTCTTAGGAATTGGAGCAATGACTGATTTTTCTTCATTAATTTCGAATCCTCGGTTGATGATTCTTGGTGCTGCTGCGCAGATTGGTATTTTCCTAACATTCTTAGGTGCTTTGGTATTGGGCTTTACTCCGGCAGAAGCTGGTGCTATTGGAATTATTGGTGGTGCTGACGGGCCAACAGCAATTTTCTTATCCTCAAAACTTGCTCCACATCTTATTGGCCCTATTGCTATAGCTGCATATTCATATATGGCATTGGTTCCAATTATTCAACCGCCATTTATGCGATTGATAATATCCAAGAAAGAGCGTAAAATTAGAATGAAACCACCCCGTTCGGTTTCTAAATTTGAGAAAATAATGTTCCCTATAGTTGGTTTATTGTTGACAGCTTATATATCACCCAGTTCTTTACCCTTATTGGGAATGTTATTCTTTGGTAATTTGTTAAAAGAATCAACGGTTACAAGGCGTCTTGCTGAAACAGCACGAAATTCATTAATCGATATTGTAACTATTTTATTAGGTTTAACAGTTGGTGCATCTACCCAGGCCGATGTGTTTTTAACTCCTCAGTCGTTAATGATTTTTGGATTAGGAGCACTATCCTTTGTTGTCGCAACGTGTGGTGGCCTGTTTTTTGCTAAGTTGATGAACGTATTTCTTAAAGATGATAATAAGATAAATCCGCTTATTGGTGCAGCAGGTGTTTCAGCAGTACCCGATAGTGCACGGGTTGTACAGCACGAAGGCTTAAAAGCCGACCCTACCAACCATTTGTTAATGCATGCTATGGCTCCTAATGTTTCTGGTGTAATTGGCTCGGCTGTTGGTGCCGGTATTTTATTAAGTTTCTTAATGTAAAAAAATAAATATTATGAAAAAGTACAAATGTAAAGTATGTGGCCATATTTATGATCCTAAAGAAGGTGACCCACAAGGAGGTATTGAACCGGGAACTCCTTTCGAAAAGATTCCAGACGATTGGAAATGCCCAATTTGTGGTGTGACTAAAAAAGATTATGAACCATTAGGTTGATAGCTTAATTTCTTATATAATTTAGAGATGACAGAATATTTTGTCATCTCTTTTTTAATTTATTCGTATGCTATCCCAACAAGATTGTACTAACTGCTCTAAGGTTGTTTCTGAAATATACGCTTCATCGAAAAGAATCATTCGCACGACAACAGAAACATGGGCAAAAGTTAATTGAATTATAAATGATTCTGGTAACTTTCTTAAATATCCCATTTCAATTCCTTTTCGAATAAAATCAATTGCAGGCTGATAATGCCTTTGATTAATTTCTTTTACTTCATTTTTTTCTAAGGGTGACGAAGCATAATGCTCGATAAATTGAAACTTTTGTGAATTATCTTTAAAATAATAAAATAAGTTTTTCCATATTAAAAAAAACTTTTCTTTATATGGCAAAGCATTATCAATATTTTGAATAAATGCTTTTCCCATTTCCTCCTTTAATTCAGAATATACCGTTTTAATTAAATCTTCTTTGTTTTTAAAATAATGATAAATGGTGCCTGCTGCAACATTTGATTCCTTAATGATTAATCCCATAGAGGTTGCATACAAACCCATTTCAGCAACTAACTGAATCGTAGTTTCAATAATTTGTTGTCTTTTGGTCATTGTTTTTATAATGTTCAGCCATCTTTAAAGCTTCATAAGCACTAACAATACCTCCGGTATAAGATAATTTTTTAAATTTTGTTTTCCATTTTATCAATCGAATACCTGTTTTTGGCTTATAAACTTTAACATCGGGATAAATTAAAGCTGATTTTTGAATGATTTCTTTTACCTCCACAGCTGATAGTTCGGGATAGTAGGATAGGAGCAATGCAGCTACTCCGGAAACTACCGGGGCTGAAAAACTTGTACCATCAGCAATTTGATAGTTGTTTTCCGGTGCTAATGATTTTATTCTGAAGCCCGGAGCAAAAATATCTACCATCTCGTCACCATAATTTGTAAAACTGGCTGCAAATTGTTTATTGTAAGTTCTGGTATTGGCACCAACAGTAATCCAGTTGTCAACAACAGAGTTTTCATCAATTAATTTAGTTGGATATTGTTTTACTTTATCAATATTAGTGGCATCGTTTCCTGCAGCATGTACCAGAAGAACATCGTTTTCCTGGGCATACAATACCGCTTCGTCTACCAAATATTTATGGGGAGATAAATCTTTTCCAAAACTCATATTAATGATTCGTGCCCCATTATCAACGGCATAGCGAATTGCCTTTGCAACGTCTTTATCTCTTTCATCACCATCCGGAACAACTTTTAATGCCATAATTTTTGCATTTTCTGCTATACCATCAATTCCAATGTCATTGTTTCGTTTTGCAGCTATAATTCCCGACACAAATGTGCCATGAAATGCTTCGGGGCCATAAATGTTGTTGTTGCCATAGGTTTCTGTTAAGTTTGTTAAATCATCACCAATAATTGCTCTTGGATTAAAGTCCGTATTTAAATGGTAATCTAACGCAACATCAATGTGAGATTCTATTTCTTCGAAAATCTCATCGCTGATACCAAACTTAACAAAGTTATATATCGTTTTTATCTCTTTTTTATATTTTCGGTTTGCTTCTTTAAGGCTGTCTAATTCGGCTATCTTTATCGAGTCGGTTTGCAATGCCTGGGCAATCGTTTGATAAGAATCATGGTATTTATTTTTATATTTTACAAATCCCCTTTTTTGCCGTTGTGCGTCTTTCAAACTCTTTTCATATCTTTTGGCTGCTTCTTTGTACAGGACATATAACTCTTTTTCTTCGTTGCTCAATGCACTCTTTTTTACATCACTAAATTTTGGGTGGTATTTTTTATATATACGCGTAATTTCCAGATTCTCTTGGGCTATATTTTCACCTTCAGCATTTCCTAAAAAGTTCCATCCGTGTATGTCATCAATATAGCCATTTTCATCATCATCAATATCATTATCCGGGATTTCGTCTTTGTTTACCCACATATTTTCTTTCAGGTCTTCGTGATTAAAATCAACGCCACCATCAATAACAGCAACAATTACAGGTTTAGATTCTTTATCTTGTAAAAATTGATAAGCCTTATCGATTTCTGCACCATAAACCTGGTCGTCTGTTGGTGATTGATTAAACCAGTCGTGTTCAATTTCTTTTTTTGCATTTTCGTTGTTTGTGTTTTGGTCTTGAGCTTTTACTTCAAAAAATGTAAATAATGCTAATACAATTAAAAGTGTTTTGTTCATCTGTTTTTGTTTAAAATTAAGTAATCAAAAAAAAGAGAAAGTCACGCTTTCTCTTTTGTACAACGTAAAAGTAGTAAAATTATTTGAATATTGCTATCTCTTTTTCGCCCGTTGACTTACTGTAAGCTCTAAACATCATATTCGTATTAAAAGGCATAGCTATATTTCCATTTTTATCAACGGCAATAATCCCTCCGTCACCACCAGCTTCTACCAGTTTATTATTAACCACTTTGTTTGCAGCATCTTCTAAACTTAAATTTTTATATTCCATCAAGGCCGAAATATCGTAAGCAACAGTATAACGTATAAAAAACTCACCATGTCCGGTAGCAGATACAGCACAAGTATTGTTGTTGGCATAATTTCCTGCACCAATAATGGGGGAGTCACCAATACGTCCGTATTTTTTATTGGTCATACCACCGGTAGATGTTCCTGCAGCCAGGTTTCCATTTTTATCTAAAGCGACACATCCAACGGTCCCATGTTTTTCTGCTTTTAAAATGCGTTGTAAACTTTCCCAACGGTCCTGGGTATAAAAATAGGATGAATCAACAATTTCTATACCATGTTCCTTAACAAAATCAGAAGCGCCCTTTCCGGCAAGCATTACATGTTCTGATTCGTTCATCACTTTTATAGCTGCTGATATGGGGTTTTTAATATCACCCACACCGGCAATAGCTCCGGCATTTAAATTGCTTCCATCCATAATGGAAGCATCCATTTCGTTTGTCCCTTCGTGGGTAAAAACAGCTCCTTTTCCTGCATTAAATAATGGGCAATTTTCAAGATAATTGATGGTTTTTTCAATAGCTTCAATACTTGTTCCACCTTCGGCTAAAATTTTTTCTCCAATAGCTAAAGCTTCGCCAAGTTTTTCCTTATAAACTAGTTGTTGTTCTTCGTTAATATCTTTATTGCTTGCATTTCCAGCTCCTCCGTGAATTACAATAACATACTCCGGACGAGAGGATTGCTCTTTTTGCGTACAAGAATAAACAAAAAGCAGTGAAATACTAAAAATGGCAATTAGTTTAAACAAATTTTTCATGATTGGTTTAATTTAAATTTTATCGAAATAATGTAACTAATTTAACAATAATTTTACTTTTGTATAAATTTATTTTTAACGATGATGAAACAACGGTTAAGATTTTTTATTACGTATGCTTTGTATTGGCTAATTTTATTCATGGCAGCGCGTCTTTTTTTTCTGCTTTATCAATATAAATTTTCTTTTGATATTAGTTTTAGTGAATGGTTATTAACATTTGTTTATGGCATTCGATTAGATATTTCATCTGTAGGATACATTTTGGCCATTACAGGTTTAATCTTAACAGCTACTTTTTTATTCAGCGGAAAAATTATCCATAAAATTCTTAAACCATTTACACTTTTTGTTTTTGCTATTAGTTCAATCATAATTGTTGTTGATTTAGAATTGTATAAAAATTGGGGATACCGAATGGATGCTACTCCTTTATTATATATTACTAAGCCTAAAGAGGCAATGGCATCAACCGAATGGTGGCTTATCATATTCCTAATGATCTTTATTGTACTGCTAATTTTTATAGGGAATTATGTTTATAACAAATTACTAAAACCTAAAATATTAGCTATAAAACAAGGTAACATAGTTACATTTTTTCTTCTATTATTTTTAACAGGTACCATGATTCTTCCTATTCGCGCTAGTTTTGGAATTGCTCCGGTAAATACAGGCATGGTTTATTTTAGTCAAAATAAATTTGCTAATCATACTGCTGTAAATGTAGTTTGGAATGTTATGCACTCATTGCTTTATCGAAAAAATGCAGAAAAAACATACCACTTTATGCCTGACGAAAAGGCAGAACATCTGGTTAAAAAACTTTCAAATCAAAGCGGTGAAACTTTGAAAGTATTGAAAACAAGTCGTCCGAATATTGTAATAATTATATTGGAAAGTTTTTCTAATAAAGTAATTGGTGCTTTAAATGGGGAGTGGGATTCCACACCTAATTTTAATGAACTAGCTAAAGAAGGATTATTATTTACTAATTTTTATGCTAATGGCGACCGGAGCGATAAAGGAATTGTTTCCATTTTAAGCGGTTATCCTGCACAACCAACAACATCAATTATAAAAACTTCGAGCAAAACTGAATCTCTGCCTTATTTGTTTAAAAATTTTAATAAACTTGGTTACGAATCATGGTTTTATTATGGCGGAGATATAGACTTCGCAAATATGCGATCTTACTTTTTAAATGGTGAAGTTCAGCATTTAGTAACTGGCCAACAGTTTGATAAAAAGCTCAGAAACTCTAAATGGGGAGTACACGATGAACACTTATTTACATATCTTTATGAGAATATGTTTGAGGCAGAGGAACCTTTTTTTAAAGTTGTTTTTACTCTTAGTAGCCACGATCCTTTTGATGTTCCAATGGAACCTGTTTTTAAGGGGAATGATAGAGCAACCAAATTTAGAAATTCAATTTATTATACTGATCGTTGTTTGGGTAATTTTTTCCGTAAAATAAAAAAAACGGAAATATGGGACAGCACTTTGTTTATTTTATTAGCCGATCATGGAAGCCCTCGTCCGGGAAATTCACAAAATCATGAATTGGATAAATTTCATATACCCATGTTATGGATCGGAGGTGCTTTAAAGACAGAACCAATGATTATAAACAAACCAGGTTCTCAAACTGATGTTCCAAATACTTTATTGAGTCAAATTTCATCCTATGATTCATCGTTTACCTATAGCAATAATTTAATGAATCAAAATTACCACGGATTTGTATTTTATGCTTTTAATGATGGTTTTGGCTTTATAACCGATTCTACAAAAGTTGTTTATGATAATGTTGGCAAGCATATTTTATATGAAGAAGGTAATGAAATTTTAAATGATTTAGAAAAAGGAAAAGCATTTCTTCAGGTACTTTCGAATGATTTTATAAAACGTTAGATATATCTTTGGGAAGTTTGATTAATTCTTTAAATTGTTGAACAAAATACTGTTCGGTATGTTAGAATTTCAGTATTTATTGTTTAAATCTATATTATTTAATAAATTTACTTAATTCAAATCTATAACATAAAACTTTTAAATTATGGCAAATCTTTCGGTAAACTACATGGGACTTAATCTTCGTAATCCAATTATTGCAGCCAGCTCTGGTCTGACAAATTCTGTGGATGATATTTTAGAATTTGAGAAAAAAGGAGCAGCAGCTGTTATTATTAAATCAATTTTCGAAGAAGAAATCCGGCGCGAACTGGAGAAGGATTTAACCAGTATGAATATGGAATCTTTCTTATATCCGGAAACAATGGATTATTATGACAATTATGCCGAAGATGATTCATTGACCAATCATTTAAAATTAATTAGAGAAGCTAAAAAAGCCGTTAAAATTCCAATTATTGCAAGTATAAACTGTGTTACTGCAGAAAAGTGGCCCTATTATGCTGAAACATTACAAGATGCCGGTGCTGATGCATTAGAATTAAATGTCTTTGTTTTACCATCGGATTTTAATAAAACAAGTACAGAAAACGAGCAGGTTTATTTTGATATTGTTCAAGAAGTTAAAAAACACATTAAAATTCCAATAGCTCTTAAAATAAGCTATTACTCAGCTAATTTAGGAGCATTTATTCAAAAACTTTCTAATACAGGAATTGATTCCATTGTACTATTCAACCGTTTTTATAGCCCTGATATTGATATCAATAATTTAGATATTTTGTCGAGCAATGTATTAAGCCATCCTGAAGAATTATCTATATCATTACGTTGGATTGCTATTATGAGCGAGAGGGTAGGATGTGACCTGGCCGCATCTACTGGTATACACGACGGCGCAGCAGTTATTAAACAACTGTTGGCTGGTGCTAATGCAGTACAAATAGCTTCTGCATTTTATAAAAACGGCAAAGGAATTATTGAAAATATGCTCGATGACCTTTCGTCGTGGATGGAACAGAAAAAATTTGCTAAAATTGACGATTTTAGGGGCAAATTAAGTCAGGAGAAATCTCAAAACCCTGCTGCATACGAACGTGTACAATTTATGAAATATTTTTCAGGAAAAGGGTTGTAGTGCTCCTTAAACAAAATATTTTTTACCCGGTTTTTTTTAACCGGGTTTTTTGTTTTTAATAATAAATAATCATCAATTATTTGCAAATTTGTATCTAAGTTATGTATGCAATTATTGATATTGAAACCACCGGATTAAGCCCGCAAAGAAATAAAATTACGGAGATTGCCATATTCATTCACGATGGAGACAAAATTGTGAATGAGTTTTCTACACTTATTAATCCTGAGTGTTTTATTTCTGCAAACATTACAAGGTTAACAGGTATTACGAACGAAATGGTAGCCGATGCACCTAAATTTTGGGAAGTAGCCAAAGATATTGTATTACTTACTGAAGGGAAAACCTTTGTTGCACATAATGCTTCGTTCGATTACAATTTTATCAGGCACGAATTTAAAAGCCTGGGCTATGATTTTAAGCGAGAGAAGCTTTGTACAGTTCAACTTAGCCGTAAAATTATTCCTAAACGAAAATCATACAGCCTTGGAAAGTTATGCTACGAACTAAATATTCCGGTAAACGGACGTCACCGTGCTGCCGGAGATGCCCTGGCAACTGTAAAACTTTTTGAATACCTGTTAAAAATCGATTCATCATTAGCTGGATTAAAATCTGGCAAGTTTTATAATCTAGAGTCATCCAAAATTAAAAAATTACCTGAAGTTACCGGTGTTTATTATCTTCATAATCAACAAGGAGATATTATTTATATAGGGAAAAGCAAAAATATCCGTACCCGTATTTTATCTCATTTTAATAACGAAAAAACAAGCAAAGCGCTTAAAATGGTAGATGAAACGCATGATATTTCTTTTGAGATAACCGGTAGCGATTTAATTGCCCAATTGCTGGAATCGGATGAAATAAAAAATCATAAACCAAAATATAACCGCAGACAGCGAAAAAAGACTAATCATTATGGCATTTATAGTACTACCAATGAATTTGGTTATAACTGTTTTGTGATTAAAAAAATGGATAAAAATGTGCCCTTAATTGCCTTTAACTCGGCAAAAAAAGCCCGTGAAAGACTTTATCATTTATCAGAAGAATATGAATTATGCCAAAAATTATGTGGATTATATGATACTGTAGGGGGCTGTTTTTATTATCAGTTAAATCAGTGTAAAGGTGCCTGTGTTCAAAAAGAGGCGGTTGAAGATTACAATTTACGAGCGAATAAATTAATTCAGAATCTTAATTACGATAACCAAAGTTTTTTCATTATTGATAAGGGAAGAAACGATGATGAAAAAAGTGTGGTGAAAGTGGAAAACGGCAAATATATTGGCTTTGGCTATTTCAATGTTGATTGGCTTACAGCTGATTTTGAAAATCTTTCCGATGTTATTAAAAAATATCCTGATAACAGCGATGTACAACAAATTATTCGGACCTATCTTAAACAAAATACGGTAGAAAAAATAATTATGTTTTAAATGATGGCATTGAACATATTAAACACTTGCTTGTTTTTATAGAAGAAATTATTTAAACAAAAAAAACGAAATGAAAAAAGTAATATTAATAATTGTATTAGCCATGATAAGTTCAGCTATATTTGCTCAAAATAAATCATTTTACGATTTTAAGGTACAAACCATTGACGGAGC
>JAXHVS010000082.1:0-4841 GCA_034189025.1 Bacteroidota bacterium | reverse complement strand
CATCCGCTTCATTTGTAAGCTTCCTCAAAACTGGACAGCTTTCTGGATACTACCCATTGAAATTTAGTATAAAAGATGAGATTTTATTACCGGCAGTCCGGATAGCTAACGGGAGCCGGCGATACTGCTTAAAAACCACTGCCCGGGTTGAGAACCGCTGGCGGGGTAAACCGGATATTGGATCACCGGCTTCAAGCCGGTTTTAAATGTATTAGAATAAAAACACCGACAATGGTTTTGGAAAAAATAGTCAGCGGATGACTACTGAATCAGCAGCACAATGAATTTAAAACTAAGTAGTTATCAGTTAGCAAGCCATCCGCTGACGAATATAAAAATAGGATTTAATTCTCACAAAAACGGTTAATCACCACATAAGCGTTCTGGATACCCAGTTCGCCCGACTTGCTCATATCCATGCAGCCATTTTCATTTTGTTTGAGATAAATATAGGTTAAACCCCTGTTATAATAAGCTTCAGCAAAAGTATTGTCGGAGCTAATAACCTTATTATACCAGCTGATAGCTTTATTATATTCGCGGGTTTTTAAATAGGTGTTGGCTAAATTAAATCCTGAGAATATAAACTCGGGTGATAAATCTATTGCTTTTAAATAATCGTTAATTACAAATTGATAATCGGTATAGCTTTCCTGTTCTTTTATCGTTTTTATATTCGATTGTTGTTGTGGGTCAATTAGAAGTACATCGTTTTCCTGGTCTAATAGTTTTATGTAGTCAATCATTTCGGAACGAATGTTTCCCCGGCAGAAATAGGCAAGGAAATAGTCAGGTTTCAATTTTATTGCTAAATCTAGATCGGATAAGGCTCCATTGTAGTTTTTTAAATAACTTTTATATATGGCTGTTTCGATTAAATTTTGATATTTATTTTGGGTGGATTTATAATTATTCTCTAAGTCGGTAACCTTTATTTTTAACGAGTCGATACTCATCACTTCTTCATTTTTATTTTTTATAACTAAACCATATTCTGCATAAATATTTTTATGTTCTTCCATGTCATCGTGCAGGGCAGCAATTTTTTCAAAATATTCGGAATTTTGTTTTCCAGTTGTATAGGCAAAATTTCTTTCCGGTTCTATTCGCTGATTATAGTTGGGATGATTATAAAAACGATTACTTGATTTTAAGGTAATTAAGTTTCTGAAATTATCTGATGTATCGGTATAGCTGGCATACGACTCTTTGTTTTTCTGAACGGCAGCAATAATATTTTCAGCTCGTTGCCTGTCGGCTAAAGCCCCTTGAATATCATTCAACTGCTGACGTACATTCGAACGGCTAATATATGCTTTGGCAAAATCGGGATAAATTTCTATGGCCTTAGAAAAATCAATAAAAGCACCTTGTAGGTCGTTAATTTCCTGCTTAATTAGCCCACGGTTAAAATACGAAAGGATATTTTGAGGGTTTAATTGAATTACTTTATCTAAATCTGAAATAGCATCACGTTTTTGTTCAAGTTCGTTTTTCAGTAAAGCACGGTTAAATAAAGCCAGCGAATTGTCAGGTTCTATTTGTATGGCCGTATCTAAATCGTGAACTGCTGTTTGTATTTTTTCCTGGTGATAACTAACCAGCGAACGATTAATATAGGCACTTGCATTTAGGGGGTCAATTTCAATAACACGAGAAAAGCAGGTTTTTGCCGAGTCATATTTTTTCCAATCGGAGTATAAAATTCCTTTGTTCATATAAACCGGAATGTATTCAGGGTCAATTGTTAATGCTTTGTCATAATCGTCAAGTGCTCCAAGAGTGTCTTCCGAATAATGTTTGGCAAGCCCCCGATAAAAATAAGCTTTCTTATTTTGTTTTGTAATTTCCAATGATTGGTTAAAATCGTTTATTGCTTGCTGATAATGATTGATATTAATATTACATAATCCTCTAAAAACATATAATTCAGGATCAATAGCATAGAGCTTAATGGCCTGGTTGAAATCGTTCAGTGCCAGATAATATTTTTTAAGGTTTACGCGTGTAATGCCTCTGTTTTTCAATGCAGCGGTATGGTTCGGTTTTAATTCAATGGCTTTGGCAAAGTCCTGTTCAGCCCCCATATAATCAGCTAAATTAAATTTCGCAATACCACGTAAAAAATAGGGGTCGGCCAGTTTGGGTTTAACATTAATTACGATGTTAAAAGCATTGATGGCTTCGTTATATTTTTGCGCATAAAGTTTACCTCGCCCAACCGATAAATAGTAATTAACATTTAATTGTGCCAGGCTGATTAAAGAAATAAGGATAAATAATATGGACAGCAGGGTTTTTTTCATTAAGAATGGATTAGTGCTAATATTTGAACCAACATTTTTTCATCCACCTCATCAAATGAATTATATTCATTGCTGTCCACATCTAACACACCAATAATAGCTCTTTTAGCATCTTTTAAAGGAATTACAATTTCAGATTTTGACCTGGAATCGCAGGCTATATGGCCCGGAAACTTTTCAACATTAGGAACAACAATAGGTTTTTGCTGATTAATTCCTGCCCAACAAACTCCGGTATCTTTTGCCAGTTCCTGGCATGCCACAGGTCCCTGATATTGGCCAACTACTAATTTGCCATTTTTGAGGAAGTAAAACCCAGTCCAGAAAAAAGATTCCATTTTGTGATGTAAAACCGCTATAATAGTCGACATTCTTGCATAGGGGTCATCTGTTTTAGGCATTAATTCTGCAATTTGTTTATAGATTCGATCGTATCGTCCTTGTTTTTTATTCTTATCCATAATCATTGTATTTATGCTTTCAAAGGTAACATTTTTTCTTTTGGCCTAATACTTTTACTTCACATTCTATCGGATAGTAAAAACTTTATTTCGGTAAATAAGAAACTAATTTCCCCTGATATTAAATTTTATAAAAAGTTTCATCTTGAAGTATTATCCATCAAAATTAAACTTAAACTATATTTGCAAGTCTTTTATTCGTTTAAAAATCATTATATGCAATTACGAGTACTCAAAAATTTAAATGATAAAGAATTACGTACCTTTTATCTTCACATTACTTTTTCTGTTATTGATGGGATGATACGTGGTGCTTTGTTGTTAAATGAGTATGTATTTATAAAAAGCTTAAACGGTTCCAGCTATCAGCTAAGTGTTTTATTCCAGTCGAGTGTAATTGTTCTTTTGCTTTCTGTATTTTTTAATGAATTGATTTACAGATCCAAGAGAAAGCGTAGATTGTTACGCCGTGCAGGTTTTTTAACGCATCTACCTTTGCTTTTTTTACTATTTTTTCCTCAAAATCCGGAAGTTTATACGATAAACTCTATCTATCATTATTTATTTTTATTTATCTTTTTTACCTATTACCTTTCTTATCCCATTGTTTTACCAACAATAAATCTTTTTCTAAAAAACACTTATTCGAAGGAAAATTTTGGGCGCATGTACGGAGTTTCTACATCCGTCAGGCAAATATTACTTATGATTACTGTTTTTATTTTAGGTTTGTTATTAGATGCGGATGAGTTTTCTTTTACCTGGTTTTTCCCAGTATTAGGAATATTGGGTTTTTTAAGTATCATTTTATTTTCTCGAATTGAATATATTCCAAAAACTGCGGCTGATTATTCTGAAGGTATATTGCAGGCTGTAGTAGGATCATTTAGGAAAATGGTTCATATATTAAAAACCAATAAAGCATATCTTGATTATCAGATTGCCTATCTGTTTTATGGTTTTAGTTTTATGAGTACCCGCTCAGTCATTAATATATTTTACGATAAAGAGCTGGCCTTAAATTACTCCAGTGTTGCTTTTTACCAAAATGCTTACAATATTTTGGCAATTATAATGCTTCCCTTTTTTGGGAAATTAATTGGAAATATCGACCCTCGAAAATTTACGGTCTTACCATTTATTTCATTAGCTGGATATATCCTTTTTATAGGCCTGTCAGCTTTTGTACCTGTCCATTTTGAACTATGGAACCTGGAGATATATATAATGTTACTTATAGCCACCCTTTTTTACAGTTTTTTTACTGCCACTATGCCCATATCATGGAATATTGGCTCATCCTATTTCGGTAGCAATGAAGAAGCCGGTAATTATCAATCAATACATCTTTTTGCAACAGGGTTCCGTTCTATTTTTGCACCATTATTAGGTGTGGCCTTATATGAATGGTTTGGTTTTTCATGGACCTTTGCCATTGCTATCTTTTCATTATTGGTTGGAATCTATATTCTTCGTTGGTCCTATCGGATGCGTAAAACATAAATTTTGTTTATTCCTATTTTAAAAACAATACTGTTTTAAGTATTATTTTCATCTCTTAACAAATTTATGTATTAAAATTTGGAAGTATGTTAATAAATATGTAATTTTACTTATTCTTAAAAGAGAATTATTCTTAAATAATAATAATTTTAAATGAGTAAAGTTGATTTACATAATATACTACTCAACAAAGGGTTGAAAATAACCCCACAAAGATTAATTGTATTTGAAGCAGTAGTTTCCCTTGGCAATCATCCTTCAACCGAGAAAATTATTTATCACATAAAAGAAAATCATCCGCATATTGCCAAAGGAACGGTATATAAAATATTAGATACGTTTGTAGAAAAAGGGATTTTAAAACGCGTTAAAACAGATAAAGATGTTATGCGTTACGATCATGATTTGGAAAAACATCATCATTTATATTCAGTAGATTCGGATCGTATTGAAGATTACTATGATGAAGATTTAAATCAATTGTTGGAACAATATTTTGAAGAGAAAAAAATTAAAAATTTTGAAATTAAAGATATTAAGCTTCAAATTATTGGGAAATTTTACAATTAAA
>JAXHVS010000081.1:0-9658 GCA_034189025.1 Bacteroidota bacterium | reverse complement strand
CGCGCAGATTACCATTAACAAACAACCTTATGAGGTTGCACAGGGGAATTCAATCATTATGCCGGCAAATATTCCCCATGCCGTAAAGGCGAGAGCAAAATTTAAAATGTTACTTACCATGATTAAAGAATAAACTTTTCGTTTTTTCATATATGGTTTACTCTTTCAATCGATAAAAAAAAATTATGAAGACTATAATACATAAAGCCGAAAGCAGAGGACATGTTAACCATGAGTGGTTAAACACTTATCATACGTTTAGCTTTGCCAGCTATTACAATCCCGAAAGGATTCAGTTTGGGTCTTTGCGTGTTTTAAACGATGATACCATTGCAGCTGGAGAAGGGTTTGGTTTACATCCACACAATAACATGGAAATTATTACCATTCCTTTATATGGCGATTTAAAACACAAAGACAGCATGGGAAATGAAGGGGTTATTAAATGTGGTGATTTACAGGTGATGAGTGCAGGAACAGGTATTGAACATAGTGAGTTTAATGCCAACAGCGACAAAGAAGTGAAATTGCTTCAGATATGGGTATTTCCTAATAAAAAGAATGTTGAGCCCCGATATGACCAGGTTTCTCTTCATGATTTGGAGAAAGATAATGAGCTCTATCAAATCCTGTCGCCCGACAAAAAAGGCCAGGGGGTATGGATTCATCAGGATGCCTGGTTCTATTTAGGAAATTTAAAATCAGGATGGGAAAGTGAGTACAAGTTAAAGGGCAAAAATCACGGTGTTTATATTTTTGTTATCGACGGAAGCGTTTCAGTGGAAAATAACTCATTAAATGCTCGTGACGGAATGGGAATCTCAGAGGTTAAAAAGTTCAGTATTACAGCCCACAAAAATTCCCGCCTGCTATTGATGGAAGTACCTATGCAAATCAATTAAACATAAATATTTATGAGCAAAACAAAAATTAATCTAATTGAAAACGGGCCCTTACATCGAATTAAAAGAGGCCAAAGGAATAGAGATTAAAACGGAAAAATAAAATTTGTGCCGTTACAGCGGGTCAAAAAAACAAACCTTTTTGCGACAGCTTTTTTTATTAATAAAAAAGAAATTTTAATTTTGGGCGTCTAATCAATGGCTCAATTATAAATGAGATTTATTTTTGCAATTACCCTGTTTATTATTTCTCTTCAGGCTTATACCCAACCATATATTTTATCCGACACAAAAGCGGTTGAAGAGATTGAAGAACAATTAAACCGGATTTATAATTTCCAGTTTGCGACATTTGATACGTATTACCAAAAAATCAAAAACAAATATCCCAAACATCCATTACCTCATCTATTTTATGCTATAAAAATTTACTGGGAGCATTTTCCGGTTACACCTCAAAGTGGCTATCACTCCCTTTATTTGGATCAGATCAACCGGTCGATTGAAAAGTCAGATAAACTATTAGTGCAAGACGAACAAAATACCGAAGCTATCTTTATCAGCCTGATGTCGCGTCTGTTATTGATGCAATACTATGCCGATAATCAGCAGCCGTCGAAAGTCATTCCTTATGTACGAAAAACCTACCAACTTACCCGTAAAGGATTTGATCTAACCGCAAAATTTACTGATTTTAATTTCTCTACCGGATTATACAATTATTATATCGAAGCCTATCCGGAAAAACATCCGGTATACAAACCTGTGGCCTATTTTTTCCCTAAGGGGGATATTGATTACGGGTTAACGCAGTTGGAATATACCTGGAAACATGGAATATTTTTAGATGCTGAAGCATTGTCCTTTCTGGTATACATCAGCCTGAACTTTGAGGCCGATTATAAAAAGAGCACCCACTTTACCCGGGCGTTGCACTATGAATACCCCAACAATCCGTTATACCTTTCGTACCGGATAACTAACCTTTTGCTGCTGGAACGCTATCAACGGGCTGAAACGCTTGTTTCTGAGCTGAACAAACATACATATACGAACGATTTTTTCAGGATGATGGTGCAAATTTATCAAGGAATCCTCCAAGAAAAAAAATATAACAATGATGCAAAAGCCGAACAACATTATTGGAATGCAATAAAACTTTCAGGGAAATATGTGCCTTTTGCTAACGGGCGCCTATCTTATGCTTATTACGGGTTGTCAAGGATTTATAAAAATACAAATCCAAAGTTATCAAAACAATATAGAAACCGGGCAAAAGATTTATCCAGTTATCAGCATTTAACTTTTGATTAACAGATTATTTAAGTTTTAGAGAGGAATAAAAAACAGCCAGCTTTTAATTTGATTTGCCAACATTTATTCGCTAAATTGTATTAAAATTTTTAGCATTATGCACCGCCAACCACATATATTAATCGTTGATGATGATGGATTTGTCAGAGACTCGGTAGAGCATATTGCCAAATTACTTGGATATAAAGTGACCAAAGCAAAAAATGGACAAGAAGCCTTAGCGTATGCTCAAAAACAAATATTCGATTTAATACTATCAGACTTATATATGCCGGTAATGGAGGGGAATGAACTAATTATGCACATTAAGGCAATGCCCGAATATAAGAATATACCCTTCATTTTTTTGTCTGGTTCTAATGAGCATAGTACCTGGATAAAAAACCTGAATGCAGGAGCTGATGATTTTATTACTAAACCTTTTGATAAAAAAATACTAGCCCTTAAGCTCAAAAGCCATATTAAAAAACTTTTTTTACGCAAGGAATTGCTTAAAAGCAACATGGAACATAACATCAATTTAAGCGAAGGGATCACCATTTACTGTTCACATAAAAATGCTTCCTTTAATTTAAATGCAGAAAAAATATATTCTGATGTTAAAACATTCTATTCCGACAAAGAGCTTTTAAAAAATATGGATAAGTTAAACACCTGGATCGTTTTAATTGATGATGAAGCATTAGATGAATTCAATATTAATAAGATTAAACTAGCTTCAAACCAGGAATTCCCTATTATTTTATTAGCAAAGCAAACCGATGGTATTCATAAACAAATAGATCAGGGGGTTGGAAATTTTATATTAAAGACATTGCCCGAGGATTTGATTTACCACCAAATTAATGCCCTTATTTCACGAGAAATTGAGATAAAATCAAAATATATTAATGCTATAAAATTAGCAGCGGAAAACTCTCCGGTAAGGCTAAATCCAAAAACAGACATTACATTTAAAAAATATCATATTGCTATAATTCACGAACCATATAAACATATTCCTGGAGGTGATTTTTACGAAATTTTTTCAACCCCAAATAAAGATGCTAAAATTATTATCCTTGGTGATGTAATGGGCAAAAAATGGAGTGCCTGGTTTTTTGTAAACGCATACCTGGCTTATATCCGCAGTACTATTCATTTTTTATTAAATAACACACCCACCAGCCAACTCACCGCTTCTGGATTAATTGAACATTTAAACCGACAGATAGCGCTAGATTTACAAGTTGCAGACGTTTTTACCACTTTATCTGTCATCATTATTCATCAAAACGGACCGCTTCATATTGCTACTGCCGGAGCTATGAAACCCTTGCTTTATGTATCTGAAGATGATATTATACAATCGCTTAATATTACGGGAATGCTTCTTGGGGTATCCAAAGATTCTTCCTATCAGCAACTTGAATTAGCAATGAAAACCAACGACAAACTACTCTTCTACTCTGATGGATATACTGAAGTAAACAATAGCGAGACCCATGAAATGCTATCGACAGAGGGTATTGAATCCGTATTCCGGGCTTTGGGAAACAATAAAAATTTAGATGTCTCTGATATTGAAAAAAAATTAGTGTCCGATTTCCATATTAAAGCATTTGATGATGATAGAAGCTTATTACTAATTCATAAACTATAACAATATTCATTAAAAAAATATAACTTAAAAAAATAAAGCGTCAGTCGATAGTGGCAGGAGGCAGTAAAAGAGGGTATAACATACAAATAACCTAACTTGTATGACGGAGCTTTCGCGGAGGCAGACTTACCGATTTACAAACAAACTCTGTGGAGCTCCGTGTAATACCCTATGTATACTCTGTGGTAAAAAATACATTTTCATTAACCATAGCGCCACATAGAATTGTTTATAGACCAGTTTGCAGGCAGGTTTTGGCTATTTTAATCAATTTATATTAATTTTTAATGCTAAAACCAACGTTTACGTTTCATATACCAAATCATTAAGCCCGCTAGTAAAATCATAATACCCAAAACGCCTCCATAGCCATATTTCCATCCCAGTTCGGGCATATGTTCAAAGTTCATCCCGTAAATTCCGGCCACAAAGGTTAGCGGGATAAAAATAGTAGCAATAATGGTAAGGGTTTTCATCACCTGGTTCAGGTTATTATTCATGTTAGAGTTGTTTAACTCCATCAGCGATTTTTGATCTTCACGAAAAGTTTCGATTGACTCATATACAAATTTTACATGATCGAGCATATCCTGCAAATACTTATAATTATCTTCCTCCAATTGATCAGGTTCTTCGTTAATCAGGTTAATGATGGCCTCGCGTAAATGAATGACATATTTTCGAGCGGTTAAAAGATTCTTTTTCAAATCATGGATTTCGCTAATCTGATTTCTATCAGGATAGTCTATTAACAAATCTTCAACCTCCTCAATTCTATGCCCAAATTTTTCAATCATTAGTAAATAATTATCCACAATGGCATCGGTTAGCAGGTAAAATAAATAATCGGCGCTTTTCTTCCGAACCTTTCCAACATTTTTAATGATCCGCTCGGTTACAGGTTTTAACAACTCAGCACGCTGCTCTTTAAAACTAATTAAATAATGATTTCCCAAAACAAAACTGGCATGCTCCGTCTCCAATTGACCTTCATGATTAATAGAGATAATTTTTAGTGTAAAAAACACATGTTGTTCTGAAAACTCAACCTTCGGAAGATGATCGACATTAAGCACATCTTCGAGGAACAAGTTATGGATATCAAAAAAACTTCCTGTTTTTTCTATCGATTCAACCTGGTTTAATGTAAAAAAGTGAATCCAGTTTACGGCATCCTCTTTTACCACGTTAAAAATCTCATCTGGTGATAGCTCCTGATTAATCAATACATCATTTTCGTTATATTGAATAAGCCTGATAGCAGTTTGCACTTCTTCTTTTTCACCGGTATACACTAAACTACCGGGTATTTGTCCAACTTTTTTAGTTATTCCTGGTGTACTCATAATCACATCTTTTACAGGTTAATTCCTTTAATATCTTTGTATAAATCAACAGCATACAGATCGGTCATGCCAGAAACAAAATCAACGACGGACATTGCTTTTTGATAAAAACTACATCCTTCGACAGAAAACTGAGAAGGTAAAACCGATAAAATTTTTTCTGAATAAATGCTTTCGGGATTTAAAATGGCTGTCATAAACTCATCCAACAAGGTACCAAGCACATTAAACCCTGTGAGTTCAATTTTTACCACGGACAGGTGTTTATAAATTTCTTTTATCGCCAGATTTTTACAGGCCTCAAACGCGTTTCTGGTTTTTCCCTGCAATCCTTTAATAAGACTCTGATCAAATTGTCCATTCATAATTTCATCATGGTTGCGGATAAAAACCCGCGCAGTTTCGTTTATCAAGCGGTTAATTACCGAAGCTCTTAGGTAAGCAACCTGTTCATTAACATCGGTTACCTCTTTAAAAACCTCATCTTTTTGGATGTGAAAATCTTTATCTTTATCCAAATCAAAAAAACCCTGTAAAAGATCAAATGTCTTTAGGGTATCAATAATCTTCAACTTATGGGCATCTTCAATATCCATAATCTCGTAGCAAATATCATCGGCTGCTTCGACCAGGAATACCAATGGGTGACGTGCAAATGTTAATGGTGAATCGTTCATCTCCATCAACGATAATTCCCGAGCAATTTTTAAAAATGTTTCTTTTTCAGATTGAAAATAACCATACTTTTTTTCGCATGCATCGGTGCCATAAGGATATTTAATTAATGCGGCCAGTGTAGAATAAGTAAGCGCAAAGCCGCCTTTCCTTCGTCCCGAGAATTGATGGGTTAAAAGCCGCAAAGCATTGGCATTTCCTTCAAAATTCGTCAGGTCTGCCCATTCTTCGGGTGTAACGGCAGACTGAATTTTTTTACCTTTTCCACTGGCGAAGTATTTTGATATGGCTTCTTCGCCAGCATGGCCGAATGGCGGATTTCCCATATCGTGTGCAAGACATGCAGCAGAAACAATAGAGCCCAGCTCGTTTAATATTTCTTTATGTTTAATATCATCCCTTTGCTTTAACTCATGAGCTACCAGATTGGCCAGCGAACGTCCCACACTGGCAACTTCCAGGCTGTGAGTAAGCCGGTTATGGACAAACACACTTCCGGGCAAAGGAAAAACCTGTGTTTTATTTTGTAAACGCCTGAAAGGCGAGGAAAAAATAATACGGTCGTAATCGCGCTGAAATTGCGAACGAATCTCATCAGTATTTTTAAATTCCCGATCCTCAAGCCCAAATCTTTTAGCAGAAAGTAGTTTATCCCAATGCATCATAATAATTTATTTTTCTTAGGTAAAAGTACAAAAATTAGCGGGATATTTCAGTTTGATAACCTGTTTGTACCTTCCATATTTGCCAATAAGCTCTTCCGTTTTGCACTGGCGATCAGGCTACTGTGAAACGAATAACGGGTTAAATATTTGACTTCCGTTGTTTTATTTTATAAATTGAAACACTGGTTTAAAAAAATAATGATGATGAATAACAACAATACATACATCGAAACATGGGGGTATATCAAGAAAGAAACACGGCTTACAACCGTTGAAAATAACATCATTCCCGAAACACTGGTGCTTGAAAGCCTCCATCCCCATCCGGGGTACTATGGAGAGAACCTGCCGGAAAAATCCTGTCCTCGCTCTCTGTTTTTAATTGTTGAACAATCTTTTTCCCACGAACAAATTGCGCGTATTTTGTCCAGTGTAAAAAAGGAATTTGCCCACGATTTTGACATGTCATACGGAAATATCAACTTTAAAAGCAGGTCCTACTCTTGTATCCGGATTAAGTACCTTAAGCATTTTCAATTTATTCCCGAACTTCAGATGCTGCTGAAAGATCACAAAGTAAAATATCGCAAAAAGAAAGAAATTGACGAAAAAGCCATCATCGTTATCTATAAAAATTTTTATGTTGAGGAAGTAGAAAAAGGTATTTATGTAGATCTTAATGAAATCAAATCTTACCTGGAGCTTCCGGTACAAATTCCGTGGCAAACCTTTAAACAATTTACACATGATATAAAAAACAACCTGCACAACAACAATTTTGATGCTGCCCAGGGCGTATTCTTTCGTAAAAAAGGAGTGGTGGATGTGGTTCGCCTTTACGATTGCAAACCAGGTTTTGAGCGGTTTAAAATGATCCGGGAGATGTACCTCAGGGAAATCAAAAAGAAATATAAAACGCCGGTGCCTTAACCCAAAAAATATTTTACCGGCAATGTTTACTCTAATGGTAAAGCGGGGTTACAATATTAACTATCATATTTTTTCCAAATTATTCCGGGTAAACTCACTATTGGTATTTCCGGTATTTAACGTATGCTTAGGTTCGAAAAGCAATACATGGGCCTCTTTTTCAGCTACCGGCCGATGTTCCACCCCACGGGGTACTACAATGAACTCTTTTTCTTTAAGATGAACCTTTTTGTCGCGGAATTCAACAGTTATCTCACCATTGACCACATAAAACATTTCATCTTCGTTAACATGCATATGCCAAACAAAAGCACCCTTAAATTTAGCCAGCTTAACATACTGCCCGTTCAGTTCAGCTAAAATTCGCGGATTCCAGTAATCATCGAACAAATCAAATTTTTCGGGAATATTTATTTTTTCCATAATCAAATATACTAATCTTACAACAATTAAAATATATAATCCTTAATATCCAGTTTTTTGTTTTGTATTAAAACAAAGAATTAGTATTAATCTTTAAATATATTATGGATTTTTATTATTTTGTAAAAAAATCAAAATCATGAAAAATATCTACCTAATTTTTATGCTTTTTTTATTCGCTTGTAACCAGAACCAATCAGAGAAAGAAGCTAAAAGAAGCCATCCCAGCCATATTTACACCTATTCCGATATTAATCGCTCGGAGTTAAAATATTACGAATCCGATTATGTGCCCGTTTATTCGGACATATACCACCGGGATGGTACCCGAAGATTCTCGCTTACTACAACCATCAGCATTAGAAACACCTCCCTGGTTGATTCGGCTTACCTGCTAAAAGCAACCTACTATGATTCATACGGTGCAAAACTAAACGAATATGTGGATTCAACCATTCTGCTTTCGCCTTTAGAATCCATCGAATTTGTGGTCGAAGAGGTTGAAGATATTGGCGGAGCAGGAGCTAACTTTATTATTCACTGGGGAGCCAAAAAATATTCAGACCAACTATTAATCCAATCGGTAATGATTGGTTCTTATGGCCAACAAGGGATATCCTTTCTATCCGAATCAAAAATGATTGACCGTTTAAGGTTAGATTAATTTGAACACCAACCATTTCCTTACATTAAAGATAACACTTCTTTTACGCTTTCCATTTTCTGGTTGCGGGTAAAGGAAAACGTCATGTTCGACTTTTCAAGGTATTCATACATCATCAATGCCCTTTGTAATAACCCATTTTTATTTGAAGGATGATACTTTGCTACTTCAACCAAAAGATCGGCCAGTGTTTCCAGGTTCGAATCGTTAAGTAAATGATTTTTGGTTAGCTTATCGATAAAACCCTCTTCGGGAATATTCAGCAACTCTTCGATGTCGCAGTAAATATTTTCAAGAAGCACCTGGCTTACTTCCTCAATGGTTTCCGAAGCATCAGGGTTTTTGCCGTTACCGGTTATCTTACCCAGCAATTCACCCAACACTTTTCCCAGCTGGTCTATTTGTCGTTTAAGATAATCCTGTTTTTCCATGATTTGATCCGTTTAAAACGCGGTTTAGATACAGAAACGAAGATAAGATTCTTAAAATAAAATACAAAAAATGTCAGAATACCACTGCTACCCGCATTTTTTCTGAAGCCGTGTTATAGGTTGGGCGATTACAGTTTCTTTATTTTTTCAGGATTCTGTCTACAATCAAAAACAGTTGCAATTTTTATATAGTTATCGTCTATCCAATAAATAATCTTGTAATTTCCAACAACTAAGAATCGATATTCAAATTTTCTGTCAGCAAGCAATTCTTCCTTTCTTCCAATTTGTGGAGATTTTTGAAGTTTCACCTAGATTTTACTAGTCCCTTTACAAGTTTCCTTGCAACACGAACAGAAGCTTTTTACTTATAATATTCAAAAATATCTTCAAGATTATTTCATGCTGTCTCAGTCCAAAAGACTTTTATTTCCATGTATCAATATCTTTTAGGATTTCTCCAGCATTATACATTCTATCATTTTCAGAATCACTCTCAGCACTATCTATCAGTTTGTTAAATTCTTCAATAGTCATTGGACTTAATTCCTTATCAATTACTTTCTTCCTTTCCTGGTGAAGTATTTTTTCAATCTTCTCAATGATGTTTTCATTCTTAATTCTTAAAATTTCTTGAATGAACTGTATTTTCCGAGTCTGTAAGTC
>JAXHVS010000080.1:0-10004 GCA_034189025.1 Bacteroidota bacterium | reverse complement strand
AATTTTAGTAGCCCTTCAGTCCCTTTTTGTAAAAATATTTTGGTCCAGTCGGCAATAGAATCTTCATGTATCCCTAATAATTGAGTAATATTCTCGTTTTTTTGGCCTTCGTGTTTTAAAAGGATGCAATAAGCTCGTTTTAATATGTTTTTTTTATGCTGGTTTTCCCGAACAATCTTTCTTAGCTCATTTTCCTGCGATTGGGTAAGATTTATTTTATAACTCATGGATGTTAAAATATTTTTATACAAGTTATAAAAACGGAAATTAAAAAGCAAGTATCGATGAGGTATTTCGTTATTTTATTTCTTTAAACAAATTAAATCCAGATATTTTGAATGATTTAATCGAAAGGTATTATTTTTACCACAATCTTAGGTAATTATATTTAAAAAAAGGGTTGTGCAAAAAACATTAATTGTAATTCTTGGGCCTACGGGAATTGGTAAAACTGACTTAAGCATTGATATTGCCCGTGAGTTGGATACTGAAATTATATCTTCCGATTCACGCCAGATTTATAAAGAATTAAAAATTGGAACGGCCGTACCTTCTAATAAACAATTACATAAAGTAAATCACCACTTCATTGGGCATAAATCCATTTACGACTATTACAATGCCAGTATGTTTGAATTCGAGGTGCTTGATTTACTTGAAGAATTGTATAAAAAGTATAATCAGGTAATTATGGCCGGAGGGTCTGGAATGTATATCAATGCAGTATGCAACGGGATAGATGAACTCCCTTCCATTGATAAACAATTGCGTAATGATTTACTCCAAAAATACCTCGATGAAGGAATTGAAAGTTTACGTATTCAGCTTAAGATGTTGGATCCTGAATCGTATCAAAAAATCGATTTAAAAAACCCAAAACGCATTCTTAAAGCTCTTGAAGTAACTATACAAACCGGACAGCCCTATTCTTCTTTTTTAACAAGGCCTAAAAAGGAGCGGCCCTTTCATATTTTAAAGATTGGATTACAACGTGATCGGAATGAGTTATATGAAAGAATCAATAAACGAGTTGACGAGATGGTTAATGATGGGTTAGTAGAAGAAGCCCGAAGATTTTTCAATGACCGACATTTAAACTCTTTAAATACCGTGGGGTATAAAGAACTTTTTGAACATTTCGAAGGTAAAATCAGTTTATCTAAAGCCATTGAGTTGATTAAACGAAATTCAAGGCATTATGCTAAACGACAAATGTCCTGGTTTAACCGAGATAAGGAAATATCCTGGTTTCACCCGGAAAACAAACAAAAGATTATTGATTTTATCCAAAACAATATATAAATGAATAACGAATACAAGAATTTTGTTATCAGGGTTTATGGGTTATTTGTAAATTCTCAAAAGGAAATTCTGGTTAGTGATGAGTATCAGCTTGATATGAAAATGACTAAATTTCCGGGAGGAGGAATGGAATTTGGCGAAGGAACAATTGATTGTTTAAAACGCGAAGCGATAGAAGAGATGGGACAGGAGATTGAAATAACAGGTCATTTTTATACTACTGATTATTTTCAGCCTACTTATTTTTACGATAATTATCAACTGGTGAGTATTTATTACCTGGCAAAGTTTAAAGAACCTGTACAGTTTAAAATATCTGAAAAACCTTTTGATTTTACGGAACTGAAAAATGGGAATATGTCATTTCGGTGGGTTGCACTTTCTCAAATAACTGAAGAGGATATGACATTTCCTGTAGATAAAAAAGTAATCAGTTTGTTAAAAGAGCAGTTTTTATAGCTCGTTTATGCCTTTGATAAATTGCTCCCAGCTAAATTTATTTTTTTCAATGGCTGCATTTTTTGAGAATTCTTCGTCACGCTCGTTTTCAAAGAAATCAAATAAAGCATCAGCTACCGATTGAGGGTTTATTGCTGTAATATAGCCTACTTTTTGGTGAGGGACAATTTCTGCTAACCCTCCAACATCCGTAACCAGCATAGGCCGTTCAAAATGGTAGGCAATTTGAGTAACTCCGCTTTGTGTAGCAGTTTTGTAGGTTTGTACTACCATATCTGATGCACAGAAATAATATTTTACTTTATCAGCAGGGACAAATCCATCGGTAAAAATAATTCTATCTTCTAAATGATGTTTTGCTACTAACTCGTCATAAGTTTTTCGTTCTTCATAAAATTCACCGGCCACTATTAATTTTATCGGGAATTTAGATAATCTTTCATCTGTAAGGGCTTTAATAAGAATATCTAAACCTTTATACTTTCTAATAATTCCAAAAAATAACAGATATTTATATTCAGATGAAAGATTAAGATTTTTTAAGGATTCCTGTTTCGAGATTTTTTCTCCAAAGATGTTATAAACAGGGTGTGGAATAAATATCTTATTTTGATTTGTGGTAAACTGCTCTAAATCCTTTAATACAGATTTTGACATCGCAATAAATCCATCACATTGACTAACAAAATATTTTGTTAGCTGGTTTTTCAGCGGAAAATTTTCGTGTGGAATTACATTATGCATGATTCCAATAATTTTTGCATTACTGTTTTTTTTAATTTGCTTGGCTATTGTTCCTAAACACGGGGCCATAAATGGCATCCAGTAATGAATAATAACTTGTTCGGGATTTTCTTTGGCTATTCTGTTTCCAGTTTTTATCCAGCTAAATGGATTTATAGAATTAATGGATACATTAATTTCTATTTCTACAGGTTTTTCTCCTTTAGCAAATTGGGTCTTCCCTGGAAATAGAAATCCCGGATACTGAAGTGAGAAGGTAAAAACTTTTACTTTATGCCCTTTTTGTTGGTAGCTTTTTGCCAGTGCTTGATTAAAATCAGCAATACCACCACGTAAAGGGTATGCAGGGCCAATAAGTATATTTGTCAAAACTATAAGTTTATTTTTTGCTCAATTTGGTAATTATTTCTATCGGATGAACTTCTGGATATCAACTCACCTAAAAATCCTGCCAGGAATAGTTGAGTACCCATAATCATGGATGTAAGGGCGATATAAAAAATCGGGCTGTCGGCTACTAAGGGAGCTTTTATGTTGTTCCATAAAAAATAAAGTTTTTGTCCGCCAAGCCATGCAGCAGCTAAAAATCCGGCTAAAAACATCAGCGTACCTAAGGTCCCAAAAAGATGCATGGGGCGTTGACTGAATTTTGAAATAAAGGTTATGGATAATAAATCAAGATACCCTTTGATAAAACGGTCGAGCCCAAATTTGGTAACCCCATATTTTCGAGCCTGATGCTGTACTATTTTTTCGCCGATATTTGAGAATCCGGCCTTTTTAGCAATTACCGGAATATAGCGATGCATTTCGCCATAAACTTCAATATTTTTAACCACCTCGTTTTTATACGCTTTTAATCCGCAGTTAAAATCATGGAGCTTTATGCCGGTAAGTGTACGGGCTGTCCGGTTATAAAATTTACTTGGAATAGTTTTTGTAATTGGATCGTATCTTTTCTTTTTCCATCCGGAAACCAGGTCGTAGTCTTCCTCTTTTATCATCCTGAATAATTCAGGAATTTCGTCAGGATTGTCCTGTAAATCAGCATCCATAGAAATTACTACATCGCCTTTGGCTTGGCCAAAACCGGTATGTAGAGCTGCTGATTTGCCATAGTTTTTACGGAACTTTATTCCTTTTACTTCCGGATGTATTTCGCTTAGCTCATGGATTACATGCCATGAATTATCTTTACTTCCATCATCAACCAAAATTATTTCAAAAGAAAACTGATGTTTAATCATCACTTTTTTGATCCAATCTACCAGTTCAGGCAATGATTCTTCTTCATTTAATAAAGGTACTACTACAGAAATATCCATAATTTATTGTTATCGAAATGTCATACTGAGCTCGTCGAAGTATGACATTATTAGATGTTCAATAGTCTCACTTCGAAAGGCTCGGTATGACTATTATAAAATAAGATATTTATTCTTCGTCAATGTCTTGCATTGCATTTTGATAAGGATCGCCCTCTTTTTTAAGAAAAGCTGATGTAATTAATGCAATAATAAATCCCCAAAACATCATACCTAAAAAGCCAAAAAATGAAATTAAAAAGGGAGACATCATTTTTTTCTGCAGTGAAAGCCCCGTTTCTATCTGTTCGTCGGGAAGCCCCTGTTTTAACAACTGTTCTTCTACTATTGCCAACATTTTTTCAATATAATCAGGATCGATTATGCTAATCAGTAAATAATTGTAAATGCCATAAATAAAGGAAGCAATTAATACAATGATTGTACTAAATCCTAAAGCTTTACCATAAGAAATAACACCATTCAGGTTGTTTTCCCGGTAGGATTTAACTCCCCAAATAAGGAAAGCTATAATGATTACATAATTGACATAACCTAAATATTTATTCAGATGTAAATTAAAAATAAATAGCAATACGGCAAAAATTACTAATGCTAATCCTAATATTAGGCCATGATTTAAAGCAACTTTAAAGGCTGAATTTGATTTTTTTTCCATAGTTATTAGAGGTTAAATTAATTATTGAAACAAATATATCAGTTTTTCGATAAATAATAACTCAATTATTTGAAAAGATTTTTTTAATTATTACTTTTGTGGCCCTTGGGCAAGTCTTACACGGCCAGCTCCTGTTGAACTCCCCCAGGTCCGGAAGGAAGCAAGGGTAGACGGTTGTAGCGGTGCGATGTAAGTAGCTTGCCCTCTTTTTATGTATTTTTTTAACCAACAACATAAAAAAATCCCGCATCATTTTTGATACGGGATTTTTTGTTGAATTATTTTTTGTTTATTTGGTAATTCTTTCCAGCCATTTGAGCATGAAAATCATGGTTACCATAGACATTACACAAACAACAACAAACATTGACCATGTTAACCATAGTGGTACACTTTCGTAAAGAATAGCACCAATAAATAATAACTGGTTACCAACAGCGGTTGCACCTAACCAGCCACCTTGCATTACGCCTTGATATTGTGGAGGCGCAACTTTAGATACAAAGGAAATTCCCAGCGGGCTGATAAACAATTCGGCAACAGTAAGGATTAAATACGTTCCAATTAATAGCATAGGAGTAACTCTTTGGGCTTGAGCTAAAGGAGTTCCATCTCTCGCAGGGTCAATGGTTTCAGAAGCAGGTAATCCTATTGAACCTAATGTCATCACTAAATAGGCTAATGCTGCTATTCCCATACCAATAGCAATTTTTCTGGGCGTTGATGGTTCCTTCCCTTTGGCTCGTAACCAACCGAAAAATCCTACCACAATGGGTGTTAAAAGAACAATAAATAGCGGGTTAACCGATTGGAATATTTCGGCTCCTTCAATAGTCACAAAGCCAAGATTAATTGCAATTCCGCTTAAATCAGTATAGTCACGGGCAAACATCGTAAGCGTTAGGCCGTTTTGGTGGAATGAAAACCAGAAAAAGATTACTACGCCAAATACGGCAAATAGTGCATATAGACGTTGTCTGATTTCCTGAACGCTCATTTCAGGGATAGCATCCGTTTTTTTACTGTCTTTTGTTTTTTTCTGTACAGTAGGAAATTTCTTTGAATTTGTTAAATAAATAATCAATGAAATAACCATGGCACCAACAGCTATACCAAATGCATAATGATAACCGGTGGTAAAAATATCTAGATATTTGTTAGCAAAAGCATCCAGGCTTTGTCCTGCTCCACCAACGGAGGCTTTAATCTCTTCGAAACGAGCCATTGCGTCCTGTGTTAATCCTGAGCCTAAATGTTTGTGGCATAAAGCTGGAAGGTCTGGATTGTAGCTCAATCCGTTGTTGTTTAACCACCAGTTTCTGATACCAATCGCTGCGAAAGGAGCAAAAATGGCACCTACGTTAATAAACATATAGAAAAGAGAGAAACCTGAGTCTCTTAATTTTCCATACTTTTCGTTGTCATACATCTGGCCAACTAAAGCTTGTAAGTTACCTTTGAACAATCCATTACCAAAAGCAATAACAAACAAGCCAAAGATTGTTAAAATTAACATGGCCATTCGGCTGCTTTCAGGAACCGGTGTTGGTGAAGGCAAGGCTACAATTACATAGCCAACTGCCATAATTAAAATACCTGTTAAAATGGTTCCTTTGTAATTTCTTAATCGGTCGGCAATTAATCCTCCAACAAAGGCGAGGATATAAATTGAAAAATAAAAAACTGAATAAATTAAACCGGCATCTTTACCGGATAAACCAAACTTTGCTTGTAAAAAAAGCACCAGAATAGCCATCATGGTATAGAAGCCAAACCGCTCCCCCATATTTGCCAGAGCTGCTGCAATTAAACCTTTAGGATGTCCTTTAAACATAGTGTATTTGTTTTAGTTAATATTAGTGTTCAAATCGTTTACAAAAAGGAATGACAAATATAAAAATCTTTTTTTTGTGACCAAGTTTTTAGTTAAAGGTTTAAGATTTTTAATAACTAAAGTTTAAATTTAAAATACATAATCAAATTTTTTTAGCTACCTTACTAAGAAAAAATTATGTATAATTGATTATACCTTTTAAATTTGTTAAAAAATGATAAATATAAAATAATGAAAATTCTTAAATCATCACAAATTAAAGAAGTTGACGCTTATACCATAAAAAATGAACCGATAGCATCTATTGATTTAATGGAACGGGCTGCAAAGACTATCACCCGGCAAATTGTTGAGAAGTATCCTTTAAAAACACAAGTGAAAATTTTTGTTGGGCCGGGGAATAATGGAGGCGACGGGTTGGCTGTTGCTCGCCAATTGGTAGAATTTGGGTTCTTGCCCGAAGTTTATTTGCTTAAAATAACGGACAAGCTTTCACCTAATGCCCAAATTAATCTAGAACGATTAAAAAAAATCAATAAAGTAAAAATTTTTGAAATAACGAATGAAAATGTTTTTCCCAAATTGCAACGTAATGATTTATTGATTGATGCATTGTTCGGTTCAGGGTTGTCACGAAAGCTTGAAGGATTACCTGCAAGTTTAGTAAAACAGATGAATCAATCGGGTGCCGATATTGTATCTATTGATATTCCTTCCGGATTATTTGGCGAAGATAATAGTAATAATGACAGAAATGCTATAATTAAGGCAACCTGGACTTTTACTTTCCAAATACCTAAATTATCGTTTTTATTTCCTGAAAATGAAAAATTTGTTGGGTATTGGGAAGTGATGGACATTGGATTAATGCAGAAAGCGATAGATAAAATAAAGTCTGGTTATTTTATGCTTACTCCGGAAGATATTGCTTCCAAAATTATACGGCGCAAAAAATTTTCTCACAAAGGAACTTATGGACATGCGTTGCTTATCTCCGGAAGTTATGGAAAAATGGGAGCGGCTGTTTTATCTGCGAAAGCATGCTTGCATACAGGGTGTGGGCTGGTAACGGTTCATACTCCAAAAGTGGGCTATGAAATTTTACAAACAGCATTACCCGAAGCCATGATTAGTATCGATTGGTCGGATATTATTTTTACCGATGTGCCGGATATCGAAAACTATTCTTGTGTAGGAATAGGCCCGGGTATCGGAACAAAACAAAATACGCAAAAAGCCTTGTTAAATCTTTTCGAAAAGGTTGATAAACCTATGGTAATAGATGCCGATGCATTGAATATTTTAGGCGAACACAAAGAATGGATTCAAAAAATCCCGGCAAATAGTATATTAACCCCTCACCCTAAAGAGTTTGAACGCCTGGTTGGCCAAAGTACTGATGATTTCGACAGAAACAGGAAGCAAATTACATTTGCTGTAAAAAATAAATTAATTTTAGTTTTGAAAGGTGCGTACACTTCAATTGCAATGCCTGACGGTACCTGCTATTTTAACAGTACTGGGAATCCGGGTATGGCAACGGCAGGCAGTGGCGATGTACTAACAGGAGTTATTCTTTCGTTACTTGGACAAGGTTATCATCCTGTGGATGCTGCTAAAATTGGTGTATATTTGCACGGCTTAGCCGGGGATTTGGCTTCAGCACAATTTGGACAGGAGGCAATGATTGCTTCTGCTATAATTGAAAATATAGGAAATGCTTATTTAACATTAAAATCTAAACAAGAAAGAAGAAAATGAAAAAAATATATCTATTACTCATTGCTATTTTATTTGCGATATTTTCTTGTAATACAACATCCGAAACCAGGGTATCGAAAATTGATAGCTTAACAAAACAGCCTGAAAGTGGAATTATTTATGCATTGCCCAAAACAACATTGCGATTTACGGTAGAGGCTTTGCGTACCGATATTATTCCCGGTCCGTATTATGAATATGCCGAAAAATATCTGGGTATGGATGATGTCCCTGAGGAAGAATATTCCGATTGGAAAATTTCGAATATTACGATTGATTCATACCATGAAATTGATCCTGCGCAATTTTATTTATTAGAGCCCGAAGGGAAAATGAATATTAACATACAGAAATTGGTTGAAAGCGGTAGTATTATGCCTGTTAATTTAAGAGCTAAAGATCAGTTTCCTAATGATTTCTATGGATTTAATGATCCTGGGAAAGAGGTTGTTTTTACCGATTTGAGTGTAAAGAAATATATTGGCGAAGAAAAGGTAACTTATTATAAACGGGTACAACGCGATTCACTTTTTGCAAAGGTCCCGGTAGTAAAAACACAATCGGTTACTAAAACTTTTGAAGATAAAGCCGAAGAGGCTGCTAATTTCATTTTTATGATTCGAGAAAAACGGTTTGAGCTGTTAACCGGAATGGCCGATTTTTACCCCGAGGGGAAATCTTTAGAAGTAGCGATAAATGAACTAAACAATTTGGAAAGTGAGTATTTATCGCTGTTTATTGGTAAAAAATTTACCAGTACATACAGGGCTACTTTTGAATTTTCGCCCGAAGAAAAAGATTTGAACCAACCACATATTCTATTTCGTTATTCGGATGAAAGAGGTGTGTTACCGCCAAATGATCTTAGAGGACGTCCTATTATTGTTGAGCTGGAAAAGTTAAATCACACCTACAATCTTGATTTTTTGTTAGCTGGCCAAATTAATCGTGAAGGGGTCACCTATAAAAATAAACTTTTTTACCGCATTCCCGATCAGGCATTTATTCACGTAGTAGATGGAAGCCAATTGCTGGCTAAAAGGAAGTTAACCATTGAACAATTTGGTACTGTAGTACAAATTCCTTCGATGTTTTTAATGGATAATGAAAAGTTTATTGAATTTTACAGGGAGGAAAAATAAACGTTTATTTTAAATTTTTTGTATGAATTTTTCTACTTGCTTTTTAAGTTTTGGAAGATGATTTGTTAATATTCCCCAAATTATTACATCGTCAACTTTATCATATCCATGAATTACCCAATTTCTTAAATCAACAATTTTTCGTGCTTCCGCTATAGGAAATTCTTTATTGAGCATTAAGATTCTATTGGCAGCTTCTCCGATAATTTCAAGTTCTCTTTCAATAGCTCGCCTTTATAGTTTATTTTCCCAATAAATATTGAAATCTCTTTCTTCTCCAAGAAAATCATATATTGAATCAATTGATGTTATTATATCATAAAGATATTTCTGGATTTTAAGCTCCATATAATAATTGTTTATTCTGTTCAATTGATTGAATAAAGAAAGGATTTGACAGGGAGTTTTGAGTTACTAAGTCAATTTTTCTATTGAGTAGTTCTCTTAATTTATACTGAAGTGTAAAATAATTTTCTGTATATTCTTCAATACTTAAGTTTTCCTTAAACTCAATAAGAAAATCAATATCACTATTTTTTTCAAACTTATCTGTATTTGCAGAACCAAAAATATATAAAGATTTTACACCATGATTTTCACATAGTCTGAGAATATCATTTAATTTTTCTTGTACAACTTTATTCATATTCTGTTTGTTAATTACTAAAGTTTCGCACTTATTTTTTATGGAGTAAAATATTAATTTACAATTACATATTATTTTTGTGGCCCGAGTTCTATAATAAAAGCACGTTTTAACAAATGGATAGCAAAGGGAT
>JAXHVS010000008.1:0-6980 GCA_034189025.1 Bacteroidota bacterium | reverse complement strand
AAAATAATTAAGAAATCAAATTTAATCTTTTTTACAAAAAAAGGAACTCTACAAAGAGTTCCCTTACATTTGAGGTACATTATATATTAAACTGCAAAATTATTTAAACCATCCGAATTTAAAGCTTATAAATCCGCAGGGAGCGGAAAAATCATTATTATCATAATTTTCAAACTGATCGACATCCATTGCAAATCGATAATTAGCACCTACTCCAATCCGGAAAAATTTGGTAATATTAAATTCTGCTTCTATACCTGGTGTAAGGATAAAAATATTTTTATCTTCAGTCCATTCATCCCAAAACTCATTATATATTTCGATGTTTCCACGTCCTGTTTGGAGCGAAGCCGAGAAATGGATAGCTTTTTTAGGCATAAAAGTATATCCAAGCAGAAGTCCGCGATGTTCAAAATCCAGTATATCTCCAATGTACTCATCGTTATTAGAGAAAATATTATTTTCCAGGTTTAGATTATAGAAACCCACAATTAGATGATCGTTAATTATTGCTGCTGCATTAAATCCTTGCATGTATGCATTCTCACCGTCGAGTGTGGTAATATTAATTATTGGGCCTAAATAACCCCGAATTTTTTTAGGTTTGTTGAAAATGGTTTCCATGTTATCATTTTCCTGCGCCAGGATCATCCCTGCAGAAAGAATTAGCAATAAAGAAAGCGCTATTTTTTTCATGTGTATATCTTATTTATTTACAAAGATGTTCTTACAAATAATTTGCCAAAGTATTTTTTTATAAAAAAACGCTGCATTGGGCGTGCAGCGTTTTAATGTAGATGTTTTTGTTGTTGTGTTTTAATCAGAAGAAGCTTTAATGTGTGCCCAATTTTCTCCTCTCTTTATTCTGGTAACCTGCATTTCACTTATTGAAAATAATTTTGCAATTACGTTTTGTTTAATACCCTTTTCAAGCATACTTTTTAAAACCTTTACATCCTCCGCTTTAAGTTTTGAGTTTCTTATTAACCCTTTGTTTTTTATTTTATTTATTTCTTGCAAGCGAGGCATAATACGTTTGTAAGCTTCATCTTTAGTAACCCATTTTAGGTTTTTGTAATAATTATTACGTTTATTCCAATCTAAATGGATGGCTATGCTTTGATTTTCGTTATTTTTTGGAACAAAAAAAATGGCAACTAATTTATGTACCAAGAAAGTTTTTTTCTTTCCGTTAGTTTTAAAGGTTACAGTATGGAATCCTTTGGTTAATCCTGGTTTTAGAATTTTTCCTTCGTCTTTATTGTAGCAATAACTTTTTACACGTCCGTAATTGCTAACTTCGTATTTTTTGTCAGCAAAGGTAATTATCTTCCAAACTTCATCTTCAATTTTTTTTAGATTACGTTCGCTCATTGGATAAAAATTTATGGTTGCATTTTTAGTTTAATCTATTGTCTAAACGTTAATACGGATAGTTTCATAATAGGTTTAAACGTTATGATGAATGGTTTTTTTTTGATGATTAATGAATGATTTAATCTTACGAAATATTTTTGCTGCATATTTTTATTATATATATGTTTAGATTGTAGTTACAGAATAAAATTATAAAATAAGATTAAGAGTTCAAGTAAATTAGATACACTCACTTTATTTACTCCAAATGAATTTAATTTTTTTGAAATTTTTGTGGAATTGTAGCTATTTCATACCATTTGCCCATATATTTATTCAGATCAATAAGAGGAATCGTTTGTAAAGGAATACTATTTTTAAAACAACCAAAAAAGAAATTTGTATAAGCCATTATGATAATAGCTTTTATATTCATATTATTTCACTACATTTTACTAGCAAATGTTGTTTTTTTAGAAGGTATTGAAGTGTTTTTTTATTCCATCTCTCTTCCAGAGGTGTATTTACGCCATTTTTCAATAACCTGGGCCATATCTTCGGGTAATTCCGAGGTAAACTGCATAAATTTTTTAGTTTGTGGGTGGGTAAATCCCAGTGTTTTGGCATGAAGAGCCTGGCGTGGTAATATTTTAAAACAATTCTGAACAAATTGTTTGTACTTGGTAAATGTGGTTCCTTTTAAAATTTTATCCCCACCATATTCAAAATCATTAAACAACGGATGTCCTATATATTGGAAATGTACCCGTATCTGATGGGTTCGTCCGGTTTCGAGCTTACATTCTACCAGGGTTACATATCCCAGCTCTTCAATCACTTTGTAATGTGTAATTGCTTCTTTCCCTTGTTCGCCATCCTGAAATACTTGCATAATTTTACGATTGCGTATATTACGGCCAATATTTCCTTTAATTGTTCCCTCTTTTTCTTTGAAAGAACCCCAGACTAAAGCTATATACCTTCGTTCTGTTGTTTTATCGAAAAATTGCTTTGCCAGCTTATTCATAGCCTGCTCAGTTTTAGCAATTACCAGCAAACCGGAAGTGTTTTTGTCAATACGATGTACAAGTCCGGGGCGTAGTTCACCTGTTTTGAACAGTGGTAAATCTTTTAGATGGTACATTAAAGCATTAACCAATGTGCCAGAATAGTGGCCATAAGAAGGATGGACAACCATTCCCGGTTCTTTATTGACTATAATAAGCTGATCGTCTTCGTAAACAATATGTAAAGGGATATTCTCAGGAATAAGTTCAATTTCTTTTGGCGGGTAGGCCATAACAATGGATATTATATCGCCAGGCTTAACTTTATAATTAGATTTTACAGCTTGATTATTTACTAAGATATTTTCAGCTTCGGCAGCGCTTTGTATCTTGCTTCTTGAGGCATTCTCTATTCTGTTTACCAAAAATTTATCTATTCTAAGCGGTTTTTGTCCGGGATCAGCTTCAAATCTGAAATGTTCGTATAATTCCTGCTCTTCGTTATCATTAAATTCTTTTTCCTCAATATCTTCTTTCATAATTTTTTGATTAATGAATAACGATAAATTTTTTGGTAGCGTATTTTTGTTCTGAAGAAACTCTGATAAAATAAAATCCGGGGTTTAATTGAGAAATATTGATTGCATTTTCATCATACCAATTGTCAATATATATTCTGCCATAAGAATCGAAGATAGTATAACGGTAATTTGAATATGGGCCGGGTACTTTTAAATGTAACTTATCTTTTGCTGGGTTTGGGTAAATAGTAAAATTTAAGGGTGTTGAATTGTATGTTTCCTTTGTAGAGGTTTCCACATTTAATTCATGCCCAAACATAGGCCTAATCATTAAAGTCCCTTCAAACTGAGATTGTTTCCAGCCTCCAGAAAGATTATAAAATATTTTATTGTTGTTTATTCGATTTGCATCAAATCCAACATTAAGCATTTCGGGAGTACTGATTTTTTGCCATCCGATATAAAACGGGGTTTCTAAAATTAATGGAGTATCTAAAATAAAATGGGTAAATTTATTTAAGCTATCCTGGTCAACAGGTTTTACATCTTCCTGCCTGTAAATAATTGATCCTGGCCGGTTATTATCCTCCTCCCAGATCATTAGTGTAAAATAATTTTGATTGGCCTGGTTTATGGATTGGTTAAAATATATTTGAATTCCTCTAAGCGTATCTTTTTTATACGTATTGAATCGCATTGCAACCATTGCTAGCTCACTTCCTTCGCCGTAAAGACCATATCCATTTTCGGCAGATCCATCATCGAAAGCATAATAATTGAAAAATTTCTGATGGAAAAGAGTTGTGTCGTTCCATCGGTAAGATTCTCGCGCGGCAAGTGTATCGGTAACCATGTAACTACGAATTTCGAACAAGGCTGAATCGTTTTCGGGTGTATATGGAAAAATATAATCGATAACCCTTTTATACTTTTCTGTTGTAAAGGGTTCAATATTTGCACCGGTACCTCCTGTAAATTCTTCTGTTCCTGTAAATCCCATTATATCTTCAATTTCAAATTCACGGCTTATATTCCAAACCTGATCACCAATATTTCTATAGGTAATAGAGATTGAATCTTCCATCTCGTAGGCACTTGCCCGGGTAAAATGAGTCCATGGAATAGATTCATAATTTTTTAGTAATGACTCCATGGGTTTTATAAAAGCAATATCATTTATAATGGTATCATTGATGTTTCTATCTTTATCCAATAGGATAAAATCAAGATGCCAATGGTCGGAATTGCTTGTTTTGCTTTCAAGATCGCTATTGGTACTAAAGGAGGCATAGTTTCTGAACCTGAATTGAAACGATTCTTTTAAAAAATGTTCTTCTTGTACCGGAATTATGACCTGAAAAAATTCTTTTTTTAGATCGTTTAGCGTATCGCCATAATGTATTTTTTCATTGTTATTATATGTGTAATATTCAATTAGCATTGAGTCTTTTGCATTAAAAGTAGCATGCCAGGCTTTGTGCCATGTCTGATCTTCCGGAGCGTAAAACTCAACCAAGAGGGTGTCTTTTGGTTCCGGAGTATCGCCCAAACCTCCCGGTTGATAATAAAAGCTAAGAAAAATACTGTTATTACCGGGGTAATCTAAATTTATTTGTTGTGATGTTAAAGTATCTGCGGCAAACTGTAGATTTCCGGCATCGGGATAAAGACTCCCGTCATAGTTTATCGCATCTAAGGAAACCGCACCAATAGTAATTGGATTTATTGCATATGTAGTATTAACAAAAGCGTAATTGTTGATCCATAATGAAGAATCTGGAAATATGGTTGGTTTGGAAAAATCATCTATAAAAGGAAGTTCGAGAATTCCTTTTGAATATTTTGTTCGGGGAGGATCATTTTTTTGTTTAATATTATTTTTTATTACTGGATTTATTTCCAATGGTAATAGAGTTTCCTGTGCAGTAAGGAAAAGTGGTGCCAATAATAGAAGGCTGGATATTAGATATTTATAGAATCGTACCAATAAGTAATAAATTTAATAATTTAATAACAAAGTATCAGGTTCAGCAAATCGTAAAGAATCAACACTTAGCCAAAGATCAACTGTTGAACCTAGCCGTATCTGTTTGTTTTCTTTGTAAACAGGATATTGTCTCCATACTTTTGCCTGAGCAGTATCAACTGCTTCTACAACTGAGGTGTCGTAGATAATGGCTCCTACATTTAATGCTGCTCTTAATAAACGATCTTTTGCTTCCATTAGTGTGTATTCATACAAGTCAGGAAGCGTTGTTTTTTCGTTACTTAACCCTTTTCCTAATACTAAATCGACTTTTGACCCTTTTGGAATCAATTCTCCCGGTTCAATTTCTTCTCCGTTAAAACGCTGCTTTAATACATTGTTAACAGCAATATCGGGTACATGAATTAATTTACCGATTTCTAATCCAACATTTTTTAAGACTGCTTTTGCTTGTCGGTGCGAAACGCCTACTACATTTGGCATTTTTACTTTTTCAGGATTAAAAGCATTGAGGGTAATAAATATTCGCCTACCTTTTTTTACATTAAAACCAGGTTCTGGGTTTTGCTCAATTACAGTGCCTTTGGGCATGTCGTTGTTATAAACAGAATCGACAAATTCGATGTGTAATTGATTATATTCTGCTTTTTTATAAACTTCTTCTTTTGTAAGCCCTCTAAAATCGGGAACTGAGATTTTTTGTCCATGATGGGTATATATCCGTAAGGATAAGAAAATTATTAAAATTAGCCCAGCTCCGATTAATATGGCATAAAGCAAATTTTTAAAAAAAACTTTGCTTTTTAAAAATTGTAATAATGTCATTTGTTTTGATTATTAAAACAACAATAAAATTAACGTTGAGACAAATATAAAATTATGCATGCATAATCTAAAATAAATTTTATGCTAATTATATTCTCGCAAGATTTTATAGTTTGTGTCTCTTTCAATGGGGCTTTTCCCTGCTTGTTTAATGAGTTCTACAATCTCCTGCGATGTCATTGTTGGTTTTTGTTCTTTGGCTCCTGCCATAGAGTAAATTTTTGTGGAATCGTCAATGGTCCCGTCAATATCATCAACACCAAACGACAGGGTTATTTGGGAGATTTCTTTGCCTAACATTGGCCAATATGCTTTTAGATGGGTAAAGTTATCCAGAAAAATTCTGGATACTGCAAAATTTTTCAGGTCTTCGAGTGTATTTACCTCTCCAATAGATGATAGCGGATTGTTTGCTTTTTTGTATTTTAATGGGATGAAAGTGTTAAATCCATTGGTTTTATCTTGTAATTGTCGTAATTTATTTAAATGTTCAATGCGATGCTTATAATTTTCAATATGTCCGTAAAGCATGGTTGCATTAGAAGGTATCCCAAGATTATGTGCTGTTTCGTGGATTTTTAACCATTGCTCAGCGGTAGATTTTTCATGACATACTTGTTTGCGAATGTTTGGGGCAAAGATTTCTGCTCCACCTCCGGGTATACTATCTAATCCAAAATCTTTTAATTGTTTCAGCCCTTCTTCTAGCTCCAAATGTGCTTTTCTGATCATAAATTCGAGTTCAACAGCAGTAAAGGCTTTGATGTGGATTGTGGGAATTATTTTTTTTATTTTCTGAATCATTTCACCGTAATAATACAAATCACGGTGGGGATGAACTCCACCTACAATATGCACTTCAGTAATATCAGAATTTTTATATGGTTCTATTTTTTTTATAATATCATCGATAGAATATTCCCAGTTTCCTTCTTGATTTATTTTTCTATGGTAGGAGCAAAACTTACAATCGTAAATGCAGATATTCGTTGGTTCGATATGAATATTTTTATTAAAATATACCTGATTGTTATTTTTTTTCTGATTAATATAATCGGCCAAAATCCCTAAAACTCCTAAATCAAAACTGTAAAGTTCCAGGCCTTCTTCAGTATTAAGCCTTTTGTTTGATGTTATTTTAGCAACAATCGCTTTTTGCTTGGTTGTTAAATGATCTGATATTTTTAGAAAATTGATCAAAATTTAAATTTTGGATGTAAAATTAGTGTTTTTTAATTTCTTGTTAATAGAAATAATGCAAAAAATAAATTGTTGTTTATTTAT
>JAXHVS010000079.1:0-7229 GCA_034189025.1 Bacteroidota bacterium | reverse complement strand
AAATAAAAATTATCTCCCCAACTTACTCAATAGCTTCCGTACATCTTCCACCGCATTTACATTGTATTTGGCCAGTGTATTTTTTAATCCTACCCGGATCGTGTACGATTTGGCTGGTAAATCCTGGAAAAGATATTCATCGGTCCAGTCATCGCCAATACCTAATATAAAATCGTAGTGCGTATTGTTGATTTTATGCAATGCCGCACGGCCTTTATTTATCCCGCTGTTTTTTATTTCAATTACTTTGTTGCCTTCCAGGATTTCCAGGTTGTGGTTGGCAACCAGGCTGGTTAAATCGTATTTTAGCTCGTTGGCACGGATATTTCCCAGCTCGGGATCGGCCTTGCGGTAGTGCCATACGTATGAGTAGTTTTTCTCTTCGATAAATGTTCCCGGGGTACGGTCTACATAAAATTCCAGAATAGGTTTTATGTTCTCTTTCCAGTCGATTTTCATCTTTTCGATCAGCTGCCAGTTCTTGTCGGGATTTTTTATCCATACGCCATGCTCTACAATCAGGGTATATTTTTTCTTTTCAAACCATTTCGAAAAAGTATTTTTGTCCCGTCCGCTGATGAGCACAATCTCGTTGGCAGGGTCCGTAGCCAGCGAATCTAAAATATTGTAAAGAACATTATCGGGCGAGGCATTGGCTGGCTTGTCTTTAAAACTTACCAGGGTGCCGTCGTAATCTAGGAACAGAATACGCTTTTTTGCTTTTTGGTATGCGCTGATGATATTCTTTTCAATAGATGGAGTAATTTTTTTGGCGATATATTTTTCTTTTTCCAGGTTCTGTTTTTCCAGCGATTGCAAAAAGTCGGTAGCCCATTTGTCAATATTATAACGTTTTAGCCGATTTTGCATAATAGTAATACGTTCTACCTGCTCCTCTTCAGGCATTTCGATGGCTTCTTTCAGCGTGTCTGCAATTTCTTCATAGTTTTGCGGATTAATTAGCAGTGCTTCGCTCATCTCTTTAGCGGCTCCTGCCATTTCGCTTAAAATTAATACTCCTTTTTTATCTACTTTTGATGCCACATATTCTTTGGCTACCAGATTCATCCCATCGCGAATAGGGGTAAGGAGTGCTATTTCACACGATGAATAAAGGTCAATTAAATTATCGAATGGCATCGCGCGGTAGAAATACCAGATAGGCGACCACGTGATGGTAGCAAACTTACCATTTATACGGCCTACCAACTCATCAATCTCACTTTTCATTCGTTGATACTGGTCAACGTTTGACCGAGAGGGAACAGCCAGCATTACCAACGTTACCTTTCCTTGAAATTGCGGATATTTATCCAAAAAATACTCAAAAGCCGATAGCCGTTTAGCAATCCCTTTAGTATAATCCAACCGGTCGATCGAAAGAATCAGCTTAATATCCGGCGAGTTAAGGATATGTTTATCCAGCTGTTGCTGGATATCCGATTTGTCGCGTATCGATTTGCTATGGTGCTGAATCGCAGCAAGGTTAAACTTATCGTAATCAATTCCCATTGGGAAAGAGTCGGCTTTGGCTATACGGGTAGTCAGGTTAATTTTATTGAAATTAATTTCGAATCCCAGTAACCGTCTTACCGAGCTAAAAAAGTGCCGTTCGTAGTCGTAGGTGTGAAATCCAAGGAGGTCGGCACCCAACATACCTTCAATAAGCTCTAAGCGCCAGGGAACAAGCCTGAATACCTCGTATGATGGAAAAGGAATATGCAGGAAAAAACCGATGGAAATATCAGGGCATTTATCCCTGATAAGTTTGGGAAGTAATAATAGCTGGTAATCGTGTATCCATATTTTATCGCCTTTTTCACAATGCCGGGTAATTACCTCAGCAAATTTTTGGTTTACCTTCAGATATGCTTCCCAATAGTCTTTTTTAAATTCGGCAAACTCGGTAAAATAGTGAAAAAGGGGCCAGATGGTTTTGTTGCTAAAACCGTAATAGTAAAGATCAACATCCTCTTTGGTTAAAGGGACGCCAATACAATCTTCTTTTTCAACCGCTTCGTTCACTTTCTTATCTAATTCTTTCGATAAATCTTCTTGGGCTAACCCTGTCCAGCCAATCCATTTACTTTCGTAGGCTTTGTGTACCGATTTCATGCCGGTAGCCAGGCCGCCAACACTGGGTTGAATATCCAGCTTATTATTTTCAATTTTAATATTTAAGGGTAGCCTATTCGAAACAATGATTATTTTGCTCATATTTTTTATTTTTTACATTATTTATATAATGATGGGATATAATACAGTTTTTTTATTAAAAATCAAATTATTTGTTAGAATTTTGTAATACATTTAAAAATTTAAATAGTTTACTGTATGAATAATCTGGATTATGGTGTTATTGGGAATTGTAGAAGTGCTGCACTTATTTCTAAGGATGGCTCAGTGGATTGGTGTTGTTTGCCTGAGTTTGATTCAACTTCGGTATTTGCCAAAATTTTAGATAATGATATTGGTGGTAGTTTTGAAATCTTAGTTAATGATGACTATGAAATTACCCAATCATATATTTATAAAACCAATATTCTGGTTACTAAATTTCATCGCGGTAACGACCGTTTTGAGGTAGTGGATTTTATGCCTCGTTATAAAAGCGAAGAAAATGGTTATTATGCTCCACCTGATATAATTCGGTTTATCAAGCATATATCAGGAAAACCGGTATTTAAGGTGAAATACGACCCTAAACTGGAGTATGCTAAAAGCCCTATCCAAACTATTATCAATAAAAGATATATTAAAAGCTATACAAAAAAAGGAAATTATAACTCGGTGTATCTGTATTCAAGTTTTAATTTTGAAGCTATTGTAAATCAGCAGGAAATAACGCTTACCGCGGATGCTTATTTTTTGTTAAGCTATAACCAGAAAATTTTGGAGCAAAATGTAGAACGGGCTTATTTGAAACTGGAGCGAACCAAAGTTTATTGGCTAAACTGGTCGGAGCGTACCAAAAGGTATAAAAAATATAATGATGAGATTTTACGGAGTGCTCTTGTTTTAAAACTGTTAAGTTATAATAAAACGGGTGCTGTTTTAGCGGCGGCTACCACTTCGTTGCCCGAAACACTGGGCGAGATCCGTAACTGGGATTACCGTTTTTGCTGGATTCGTGATGCTTCGATGGTGATAAAAGTAATGACCAGCCTGGGGCATTATAATGTGGCACGCCGTTATCTCGATTTTGTTATCGATATCATTCCCGACAAAGATGAGAAAATACAGATTATGTATGGTATTAACCGGGAAAAGAAATTAACGGAAACCATTCTGGAACATTTGGCCGGATACGAATATTCAGCACCTGTGCGAATAGGAAACGATGCATACCGTCAAAAGCAGAACGATATTTACGGTATCCTGGTAGATGTTATTTACCAGCATTTTAACATTTACGAAACATCGATGCAAAATAGTGAAGAGTTATGGACTATTGTACGCAATATTATTAAAATTGTTAAAGAAAACTGGAAAAAACCCGACCGGGGAATTTGGGAGATACGAACCGACCATAAACATTTTACCTTTTCAAAAGTGCTTTGCTGGGTTGCCGTCGATCGTGCCATTAAAATTGCTCAACTGTTAAATATGAATGAATATGTGAGTGAGTGGCGTGAGCTGAGTGAAGAGATTAAAAATGAAATCCTTGAAAAGGCATGGAACGAAGAGGTTGGGGCTTTTACCCAATCCTACGATTCTACCGATCTGGATGCTTCAACGCTGCTAATGGAACCTTATGGTTTTATTGAGGCCAAAGATCCACGATATATAAGCACGGTGAAAGTTACCCGTAAAAAGTTATGCCGTAACGGATTGATGTATAGATACAAAAATAGAGATGATTTTGGGAAACCATCATCATCATTTACTATATGTACCTTCTGGCTGATTAATAGTTTGCATAAAATTGGCGAAAAGGAAGAAGCAGAGAAACTGTTTAAGCAACTGCTATCATACAGCAATCACCTGGGGCTTTTTAGCGAAGATATTGATTTTGAGACCAAGCGTTTGCTGGGTAACTTTCCCCAGGCCTATTCGCACCTGGCATTAATCGAAACCGCCGAAAATATTTCCGGCGGATCAATTACCAAAGAAGAAAAAATTATTGAAGCGATGCGATATACCGGTTGATCTATGTCTTTGATGGCTTAACTGATTCTTCTTTTTTTGCTGTCCTTCTAATCAACAAACGATCATACAAAAACAGAAAAAAAGATGCACCCAGCCCAACGCCTAATACAACTATCCATATTTTGTTAGGCTGGTAATTCTCCCATAAATATTGAGTAAGATCATGATGATTCATATTCATTAAATCAGCGGCACGATTATAATAATCCGTTTGTGAAAAGGTATCAGTAATTTCAGGAATATCAAGATTTCTTTTAGCAACCTCTTGTTGTAATAAGTTTATTTTATCAGACATTTTTCCATACACACCTCCCGAAATATAACCTGCCAGGAAATTACCCAATGTTACAGGCAAAAAGGATGTTCCCATATACAAGGCTACTTTGTCTTTTGGTGCAATCTTTCCAATATACTCGGTAACCTTGGGCGATCCTGCCATTTCGCCCACACCAAAAATAAAGATGGCTCCAATGATAAAAAACGGGTCGTTGGTAAAAAGGGTGAGCGACATTCCTAAGGCACAAACCATAAAACCCGAAATCATGGAACTTAAAGGTTTCCATTTCATGATAATGGTTGAAACTATAATCTGGAAAATGATAATGTATAGAGCATCGACATTTGTAATATATTCTGCTTTTATCGTTCCTCCCTCTGAACCTATTTTCTCAGCCAGCCAGGGCCATATGTCCTGGATAAAATTAAATAGAATACGGGTATCAACCCACTGGTCGATAAATACAGGCAAAGTGTAAAATAATTGGTAGTACATAGACCAAAACCCGGCAACAATAATTAAAAACAAAACCAGTTTGTAATCTTTTAAGGCAATCCATATGTTTAAAAGAATGGTTTTTAATGATTCCCAAAAAGGAGTGTCAGACTTTTCTCTACCCGGCTCTTTGAAAAAATAAAGAATAGGGAAGTTAACGGCAATAAATATAGCACTTAGATAAAAAACCTGGTCGTAGGAAACTTTGCTAAAATGTAGGGCAAACAAAGGGCCTATAAAAGCTCCAATATTTACCATCATATAAAAAATTCCAAAACCGATAGATGAGGTTTCATCATCGGTAGTTTTGGATACGGTAGCTGAGATTATAGGTTTAAATAAAGATCCTCCTATGGCTACATACAGGAAGATAGCAAAAAACGACGCAAAAGAGCGGCAGTGAGGCATGGCTATAAAACCTGTAACATAAATGAGAAATGCAATAAACAAAACTTTCTTGTATCCGTATCGGTCGGCAATAGCCCCTGTAATTAAAGGAAGAAAATATAAGATGGCTGTCCCAACACCCATAATTAATCCTTTTTCCGATTGACTTAACCCTAAAGCCCCAATGTCAGTAGATTTGGTAAGATAGTTTGCTAAAAGCATATAAAAACCATACCATGCCCAACGCTCAAAAAGCTCCATGGTGTTGGCAATCCAAAAGGTTTTAGGGAATTTTTTAAAAACACGTGCTATGTTCGACATAATGGTTAAGAATTTTTTTTTTGATTGCAAATTATTATTTTTTTTTGATTTAGATTTATATATAGCCTGCAAGTTTAATATACTAATCAAAGCTCGTTAAATCAGTGACTTAAAAATATGTTGTAGATCATATAAAAAAATGTAATAAATCATTTGGACAAATTAAATCTTTAATTATTTTTGCACCCTTTTTAATACAGATAATCAATTATTTTTTAAGAGGGTTTAATTTTAGGTTAAGGATTAATTTTTTCGTAGTTAAATTTTAGGGTTAGTGAAAAAGAGAATGACAAGAGATTCGCGTTATTCTCTTTTTTCTTTTTACTTCATCTATTCTTCTGTAAATTATACTTTAAATTATTTCTTTTCGGCTTAAAAAAGGATAATTTTGTGCCAACAAATTTAGTTAACGCTTGTTTAAAAATATATTGTAAAAGAAAAAGTTATGAATACTTCACAGAAAGTAATATTGATGATCCTTGACGGTTGGGGAATAGGAAATAAATCAAAATCTGATGTTATATATCAGGCGGATACACCCAATATGGACCGTCTGATGCAGAAATATCCAAATGCACAATTACAAACTTCAGGAAGTAATGTTGGCTTGCCCGACGGGCAAATGGGAAACTCTGAAGTGGGGCACCTTAATATCGGAGCAGGGCGAATTGTTTACCAGGATTTGGTAAAAATAAATAAAGCCATTGAGGATAATAGTATAGCTAAAAATGAAACATTAGTTAATGCATTTAACTATGCCAAAGAAAAAAATGTGGCTGTTCATTTTGTTGGACTGGTTTCCGATGGGGGTGTTCATTCTTTGGACAAACATTTATATAAACTTTGCGACCTTACTAAAGATTACAACTTAGATAAAGTATACATTCATGCTTTAACCGATGGGCGTGATACCGACCCACGAAGTGGATTGGGATTTATTCAGAGTTTGCAAACTCATCTTAAGCATTCTAATGGAGAGATTGCAAGTCTTGTAGGACGTTATTACGGCATGGACCGCGATAAACGATGGGAGCGGATTAAAGAAGCTTATGGTTTGTTTGTGCACGGAAAAGGCAAACAAACAAACAATATTTTAGATGCTATAAAAGCATCATATAACGAAGGTATAACCGACGAGTTTATTAAGCCCATCGTAAAAGTTGATGATGATGGAAACCCGGTAGGTAAAATACAACCCAACGATGTGGTTATCTGTTTCAATTTTCGGACCGACCGCTTGCGCGAAATGACGATTGTGCTTACACAGCAGGATATGCCTGATTATGATATGAAAACCATGCCATTGCATTATGTTACCATGACCCGCTACGATGAAAAATTTAAAAACATCCATATTGTTTACGATAAAGAAAATTTAAAATATACGTTGGGAGAAGTTGTTGCAAGCAATGGAAAAAAACAGATTCGTATTGCCGAAACAGAAAAGTATGCACATGTAACCTTTTTCTTTTCGGGTGGGCGCGAGCAGGAGTTCGAAAATGAAAAAAGAATTTTGATTCCTTCTCCTAAGGTAGCCACTTATGATTTGCAGCCTGAGATGAGTGCTTTTGAGGTAAAAGATGCTATTGTAAATGAACTA
>JAXHVS010000078.1:0-61944 GCA_034189025.1 Bacteroidota bacterium | reverse complement strand
ACGGGCAAGTATTTTTTATTCATAACCGGGTACAAAATATAGAAGAAGTGGAAAAATTGATTAACAAATTATGCCCTGATGTTAGAACCGTTGTTGCACATGGACAAATGGAGGGTAAACAACTTGAAAAAGTAATGCTCGATTTTATTCAATATGAATATGATGTTTTAATTGCTACTACAATTGTTGAATCAGGGCTTGATATTCCCAATGCCAATACAATGATTATTAATAATGCACAAAATTTTGGATTAAGTGACTTACACCAACTACGCGGACGCGTTGGGAGGTCGAACAAAAAAGCTTTCTGTTATCTGTTAGCTCCACCTCTTATTTCTGTTACCCAGGATGCCCGGCGCAGATTAAAAGCGATTGAAGAATTTTCTGAATTAGGGAGTGGATTTAATATTGCCATGCAGGATTTAGATATTAGAGGAGCTGGAAATTTATTAGGAGCCGAACAAAGTGGATTTATTACCGACATTGGATTTGAAACGTACCACAGAATTTTAAACGAAGCCATTTTGGAGTTAAAAGAAACGTCGTTTAGGGAACTTTATGAAACGGAACACCAAAAAGAAACAGAGAAACAAATACAAAAACAAAAATTTATCAGCGATTGCCAAATAGATACCGATCTGGAAATCCTTTTTCCCGATACTTATATTAGCAATATCTCAGAGCGAATAAGGCTTTACCGCGAGTTAGATAATACAGAAACAGAAGAACAATTGTTATCTTTCGAAGCAGAATTAGAAGACCGCTTTGGAAAAATTCCACCACAAACCGCTGAATTAATGAATATTGTAAGACTTAGATGGTTAGCGATAAATTTAGGTATTGAAAAAATTATCCTAAAAAATAACAAACTGGTAGCCTATTTTATTAGCGATCAAGATTCACTTTTTTATAAATCTGGTGTTTTTGCTAAAATATTAAGTTTTCTACAAAAAAATCCTCAATCCTTAAAAATGAAAGAGGTAAATAATAAACTTACTTTAAGTATTCAAAAAATTGATAGCATACAAAAAGCTATTGATATTTTTCAGCAAATGAACAATCATCAAAATTAATGAAAAAGAATCCATTAAAATTGATAATTTATTATATATTTACGCCTGGTTTTTAATAAATTATGTTCATGAACCTTACCATTGATATAGGAAATAGCAGGAACAAATTTGCTGTTTTTCGAAGAGGGGAGATTTTAGAAATTTTCAATTTTAACACATTAAACACAAATATTATTCTGGACATTTCTCAAAAATACCCAGAAATTAAACATGTTATTCTTTCTACCGTAAGAGAGGTAGAAGCCTCTTTTTTAACTTTTCTACAGTCTGAATTTAAATATTATATTGAACTAACTGAGAAAACAAAAATACCAATTGAAAACTTATATCAAACAAAAGAAACTTTAGGTAAAGATCGTTTAGCCTCTGTTATTGGAGCAAACAATATATTTCCAAATAACAACGTTTTGGTTATTGATGCAGGTACAGCTTTAACGTTTGATTTTATCAATCAACAAAATCAATATTTAGGAGGAACAATTTCGCCAGGTTTAGAAATGCGATTTAAAGCATTGCACGATTATACAAACCGGCTACCCTTGCAAGAAAAAAATAATAAATATCAATTAATTGCAGATAACACAAAAGATGCCATAATTTCAGGAGTACAAAACAGTTTGATATTTGAAATTGATAGCTATATAAGCACCTTTAAAACAAAATTTAACCATTTAAAAATAATTTTAACAGGTGGAGATGCTATTTTTTTTGATAAAAAGCTAAAAAATACCATCTTTGTAAACTTAAATTTAAATTTTATTGGATTAAACAAAATCTTAGAATACAACATAAAAGCATGATCAAAAAAACATTTTTAACCATAGGTTTAATAATTCTTACTCTATTACAAATTGCTGGACAAAGCCCTACCAACTCGCCCTATACCCGATTTGGCATAGGAGAGATTGACCGAAGCGGTTTTAACCAAAATAAAGCGATGGGAGGAATATCGGCAGGATTACGCATGAACAATCAAATTAATTTTTTAAATCCTGCTTCTATAAGTGCACAAGATAGTATGTCCTTTATTTTTGATGTTGGGATTAATGGAATTACCAAAGAACTTAAATCAAATGATAATAGTTTAACATTTAATAATTTTGCTTTCGATCATCTGGCCATATCTTTCCCAATAAAAAAATGGTGGGTGGCAAGTGCAGGAGTTACACCTTACTCTAAAATTGGTTACAACATTAATCAAACTGAGGGCTATGAGTTTAATGATACCCTTAATAAAAAATATAACTATTATGGTAATGGTGGGATTACTCAACTATTTTTTTCAAACTCATTCAATATATACAAAGGCCTTTCCATTGGGATTAACCTAAATTATTTATTTGGTTCAACCGAACAATACAATCAGGCTTATTTAGATGTACCGGAAAGTTATTCAACGGTTATCGTTAATAAAATAAAAATGAATAAAGTAACTTTTGACCTTGGCCTTCAATACTATGGAGAAATTGGCGAAAAATACTTTTATGTTGCAGGGCTTTCTTATTCAAACAAAGTGAATTTTAATGCTACCAATGATCAGTCCATATTAATGACCGAAAATTATAACTTTTACGAAGTCAACGTAATTGATTATTTAGCAAATTACCGGAGTGATTATGATACCATAACCAACTCACGTATTACAAATTATAAAGTTGATATTCCGGAAAGATACAGTATTGGATTTACAGCAGGCATCAAAAACAAATTAACATTTGGGGTTGATTATAATTATCAAGACTGGTCAACCATAGAATCGTTAAATGTAAACGACAATTTTGCAACAGATCAAACGATACGATTTGGAATTGAATATATACCCAACAAAAGATCGCTTAGAAATTATTTTAACAGAATTAATTACAGAGCAGGTTTTTACCACAATAACAGCTATTTAAAGCTAAAAGGAGAACAAATAAAAAATTATGGCATAACTTTTGGGCTAGGTTTACCGATAGCAAATCAGAAAACAAGTTTAAATATATCTTGTGCTTATGGTAAAAATGGAACAACAGATAATGGATTAATCGAAGAAAATTATTTTTCATTTGGCATTAATTTAACACTATATGATTTCTGGTTTTTCAAACGAAAATTTAACTAATCAAAACATAACAAATTTATGAAAACAATAGCAAGAAAAATTTTAACAACATTGTTTTTAACATTAACCATAGGGCTTTCATTTGCTCAGAAGGGTGTTGAAGACGGATCAAAATACGGACATGGAGAGGACAGTATTCGTTGTATAATGAATTTATCATTATATAGAGAATATGTTAAACAAGATAATTTTAATCTTTCCATTGAACCTTGGAAAATTGTTTATTCAGAATGTCCAAAAGCGAGTAAATATATCTATATCGATGGGATTAAAATGATAGAAGATGCTATTCAAAAAGAACAAGATGAAGCCAAAAGGGAAATACTTGTAGATAGCATGATGAAAATTTACGATAAAAGAATAAAATACTATGGCCAAAAAGGCTATGTTTTGGGCAAAAAAGGGACTGATTATATTAAGTATTCCAAAAATACTTCAGAAAATATGGAGGTTGGGTACAAATGGCTTAAAGAGGCCATTCAGCTTCAACAAAAAGAAATCGGCCCTGGTGAATTGGTAACTTTTATGAATGCTTCAAAATTTTTATTCTCAGCCAATAAAATAAGTGCGGGACAGGTAGTAGAAGACTATGGTTTCGTTTCCGATATTGTTGATAATATATTAAACAATGGGAAAAAAGGAAGTATTGAAAGAGCAAAAGATATATGTGATAAAATTTTTGAATCGAGTGGCGCTGCAAGCTGTGAAGATTTAATTCCATTTTATGCGAATAAATATGAAGAAAATGCTGAAGATGTTGAATTTCTAACAAAGGCAACAGACTTATTGCGCTCAACAAAATGTACCGAATCCGATCTCTTTTACAAAATGGCAGTAAAGTTAAACGAATTAGATCCCAATGCAGAATTAGCCTATGAAGTTGCTAAATTAAGTTCTAAAAAAGAAAAATTTCATGTAGCGTCAAAATATTTCCATCAAGCAATTGAACTACAAGATGATATTATTGAAAAAGCAAACTATTATCTTGAGTTAGGAGATGTTACTCGTAAAATGGGGAATTACGAAACTGCCAAAAAATATGCATTAAAATCGGCAGAATTAAATCCAGAAAGTGGATATCCATATCTTTTGTTAGGTAATATTTATGCTGCAGGGAATAAAACATGTGGAGAAAAAGAATTTGAACATAAGGCGGTATACTGGGCTGCTGTTGATCAATTTGTAAAAGCAAAACAGATAGATCCTGAATTAGCTGATCAAGCCAATAATTTTATTGAAGCCTATAGCCCACATTTCCCCAATCAGGAAGATGCTTTCTTTGAAGGTTATAACAATGGTGATACATATACTGTAGGATGCTGGATCAATGAAACAACAACCGTTAGAACAACAAAATAATTTTTTTAATAATATGTTAAAAAAAATAATAATTCCTGCTTTGGCAGGAATTATTATCTTATGTAATGCCTGTGAAAAAGGAGATATCGAAAAAATAAATAAGTTGACAAAGCACCTGGATGCACCCTCCATGGCTGTTGAAAATACAGAAATAATCTACAGCGAAGATGCTATCATTAAGATAAAAATCACTTCGCCAGAAATAAAACGATACCTCGAAATAGAAGAACCTTATTCAGAATTTCCTAAAGGATTGCACGTGCTATTTTTCGACTCTACTCTAACACCAACTTCTTCGATTCAAGCCAACTACGCAATATTTGATGAAAAAGAAAATTTATGGACAGCTGAAAACAATGTAGTTGCTATCAACGAAGAAGAAGGGGATACGCTTAATACTGAATACCTTGTGTGGGACATGAATAAGAAAAAAATTTTTTCCGACCGTTTTGTTCGTATTGTAAATAAAGATGGAATTATCCATGGAACCGGCTTTGAATCGAACCAGGATTTTTCCAATTGGAAAATCAAAAAAACATCGGGAACGATTAATATTGAAGATGAGAAATAAACTCGCCAGAAGTGTTGAGTTTTTGTGGATTATAACATCAATACTTTGTTTAGTTTCTGGAATACACCAAACTATTTACCAGGGTTTTTCCAAAAGTTATGTCTTTTTTATATTTTCGCTTTTAGCTTTTTTAATGTTTCTATTAAAACGACATATAAGAAAAATAAATAATTCGGGAAAAACAAATGGATGATCCGTTTTTATATGGGCTGTTATTTTTTCTAACAATATTTTTTTCTGCCCTTAAAACAGCTTTTAGTGCACTAAGCCAATTACAATTAGAGCTTGATAAAGAAAAAGATAACTATCATTCCAAAATATTAACTTTTATTAGTAAAAATTTCTGGGACTTCTCGCTGGCAATTGTTATTTGTTATAACATTATCTTTATTATTTTTATCTATTTCATGAATTATGAACTTTCAGCTCTTCTACAACAACACAACCTGCATTACACCTTAAATTTTTGGATTAGAGTTTTACTTTTAAGTCTTGTTATTATCCCTGTTATTGAAATTCTACCACAAACTTTTGGAAAAATTTTTGCCAATAAAATCATCAATTCGTTTGCTTTAATCATTTTTCTAATTTATATATTTTCGTATCCTATAACCAAGTTACTAACAGCCATATCAACTTTGTCAATTAAAATTATATTTAATGATAAATTAAAAATACCCAAAAAGAAAAAGTTTGGAAAAGAAGACCTCAATAAACTTGTTGGTGATAACCAAAACACTAAAACCAGCCAAGAGCAGACAACATCAGACATTAAATTATTTAAAAATGCACTCGAATTTTCCGATATAAAACTTAGAGAATGCATGATTCCAAGAACAGAAATTGTTGCCATTGAAATTGATGACACGCTAGATGAACTAAAAGAAAAATTTATTAAAACTGGCTTATCGAAAATACTCATATACCGCGACTCAATTGACAATATAATAGGCTATATAAAAAGTAAAGATTTATTTACCTGCGATAATAATTTTAAAAAATATATTAAAAACTTACCCGTATTCCCAGAATCAATGCAGGCCAATAAACTTTTACGCCATTTTATTAGAACAGGACAACAATTAGCCATCGTTGTAGATGAATTTGGAGGAACTTCCGGGATTATTACTATTGAAGATACTTTAGAAGAGATTTTTGGTGAAATAAAAGATGAACATGATATCATTGAGCATTATGAGAAAAAATTAAACGATACAAATTTTATTTTTTCCGGCCGTTTAGAAATCGATTATATCAATGATAAATATGATTTAAATATCCACGAAAATGACGAATACGAAACCATTGCCGGTTACATTTTATATCACACCGAAAGTATTCCAAAAATTAATGATCAAATATTAATTGACAACTTTAAATTTAGCATCCTAAAAGTAACCAACACCAGGGTAGAATTAATCAAATTAGAATTAATAGAATGAATTTTATCTATATTTTTTTAATTTTCCTAAATAAAGCTAAAAGAAAATAATAAAATATTAAATTTGCGAATTAATAAAATGGCAACATACTATAAAAAAAGATTTAAATTATTATATTCGAACCTTTAAATTTTAAGACAAAAACAGAAATTCAATGGCAACTTTAGAGAAAATTAGAAATCGTGCAGGCGTATTAGTTGCAATAGTGATTGGAATGGCACTATTGGCATTTATTTTAGGAGATTTTCTGAATTCAGGCGGAGCACTATTTTCAAATTCACAATTTGAAATTGCTGAGATATCCGGAAAATCAATCTCAGTCCAAAAATACCAAAAAGAGTTAAATGATTTAATTGAAATTACCAAGTTTACATCCGGGAAAAATACTCTTGATGAACAAACAATCCAACGTATTCAAGAACAAACCTGGCAACAAATCTTAAGACAAAATATTCTTAAAGACGAATACAAAAAATTAGGTATTGATATTAGCAGCCAGGAATTATGGGATATGGTGCAGGGAGAAAACATTCATCCCATCATTCAAAATTTATTTACCAATCCAGAAACAGGGCAGTTAAATACGATGGCCGTGATTCAATTTCTAAAAACATACGACCAGGATCCAACAGGACAACAGAAAGCTTATTGGTTATTTATTGAAGAGCAAATGGTACAGGAGAGAGAATTTTCCAAATATACCAACCTGATAAAAAAAGGATTATACGTTACAAAAAGTGAAGCTGAGGCTGAATTAAACAAAATTAATAAAACTGTAGATTTTGATTTTATTGCACAAAATCTTAATCAAATTCCAGATAGCACTGTTAATATTGAAGAAAAAGACCTGAAAACATATTATAAAAATCATGAAAATGATTTTAAACAAACCGCATCAAGAAGCATTGAATATGTTACTTTTGATATAAAACCCTCCGAAGCTGACCGAATTGCAGCTGAAACATGGATAAATAATATTTACGAAGATTTTTCACAAACAGAAAACGACAAAAATTTTATTAGTTTAAATAGCGATATTTCATTTGATGATAACTTCTATAAAAAAGATGAGCTGCCTGAACAACTTCAAGAAGAAATATTTGATGCAAAAAAGGGATATATTTATGGCCCTTATTTTGAAGATGAAACATTTAAGTTAGCGAAATTATCGGATATAAAATATTTACCCGACTCGGTTCGTGCACGGCATATTTTATTACAACCTACACAACAGGATACAGATTACAGCCAGATATATGCACTTGCTGATAGTTTAATTAACCTATTGAAATCAGGAGCTAACTTTGCCCAATTATCAGCTCAGTATTCAGCTGATAAAGCAGCTAATGAAAAAGGCGGTGATTTAGGATGGTTTAAAGCAAATGAAATGATCAAACCTTTTAGCGATAGTTGTTTTAATGCCAACCTTGGCGAATACAAAACCATTCCCACTCAATATGGTTTACATATTGCACAGGTAACAGACCGGGGTAAAGAAGTTAAAAAAGTTAACGTTGCTATATTAGGCCGTAAACTTGAGCCAAGCTCGGAAACTGTTCATAATAATTATGCCGAGGCAAGTAAATTTGCAGGAAACAACCATACTTACGAAGAGTTTAACAAAGCCATTCAGGAAAACAATAAATTAACCAAAAAAATTGCCAGTAATATAAAAGAGAATGATAAAAATATTCCCGGATTAGAGAATCCGAGAGAATTTATCAGAGCTATCTATAATACAGATATTAACGAAATCATTAAACAAAACAATGATCCAATTTTTAAAATAGGCGATCGATTTATTATTGGTTTTGTTACGGATATTAAAGAAGATGGTATAGCTCCTTTCGAACAAGTTCGACCGCAAATACTTGTTCAGGTGAAAAAAGAGAAAAAAGCGGAACAACTTGCTGAAAAAATACGTCAGCAGATGGCTGAAACCAACAATATAAAAACATTGGCTTCGAAACTTAATACTGAAGTTAAAACAGCTACCAATATTAGTTTCAGATCATACTCTGTTCCCGAAGCTGGTGTTGAGCCAAAACTTATTGCAGTTGCCACTACTATAGAACAGGATAAATTATCAAATCCCGTTAAGGGCAATACAGGTGTTTATGTATTACAGGTTACATCGGTTAATATTGCCGACAATGGAAATGTTGAAATGCAACAACAACAAGGAATGATGCAATTTAGCAACCGTGCCAATTATGAAGCTTTTGAAGCGTTGAAAGAAACTGCAAACATTGTGGATAAAAGAGCGAAATTTTATTAAATTTTTACTACTGATAAAATTAAAAACGGTAGTATCCAGAAAACTGTGTAAATGAAAATATCGGGGTTCATGAACCCCGATATTTTCATTTATACAGATTATAAAAATTCAATAACTCTGTTTTCGTTTTTCAGTATTTTGTCCTTCATCAGGTGCCCAAAAGTTTTCTGTATAAATCCATTGCCATTTTCCGATTAATTCTCCAGCAATGATGTTTTCATTCCACTCATTTTGACGATAACATTCTGACATATTTTCAATACTAACAGGCCTTTTTGCAATATCTTCATCATCATAACCTATAAATATAAAAACAGATAATAAAACGAGTTTTACTCCTTTCATCTCTAATCTATTTATTACCTAATAACACTTTTACTTTATCGGCAATAGCTTTTCCTTCGGCTTTTCCAGCCAATTCTTTGTTTGCAATACCCATTACTTTTCCCATATCTGCCATAGTTGAAGCACCTACTTCATCAATAATAACTTTTATAAAACCGGTAAGCTCGTCATCGCTCATGGGTTCGGGCAGATAGTTTTCTATAATTTTAGCTTCGTCCAATTCTTTATCCGCCAAATCGTTCCTTCCTTGTTGTTGATAAATTTCTGCCGATTCTTTACGCTGTTTTACAAGTTTTTGTAAAAGTTTTAGTTCTGCTTCGTCAGAAAGTTCAGCAGAACCTTTTTCTGTTTTTGCCAGCAATAAAGCCGACTTAATAGCTCTTAACGCAACAAGCTTATCCTTTTCTTTAGCAAGCATAGCTTGTTTTATATCCTTATCAATTTGATTTTGTAAACTCATAATACTTTATTTTTTAATCCACATTATCATGTAAATACGAATTATTTGGCCTTAACCGTGTTGTATTTTCATCCTCATCATCTTCGAGTGAATATCTTGAAATATTAGATTCTTTCGAATGTACAGGCTGGTCGATCTTTATTTTTTTCCGTTTATATGCCGGTTCATTCTCAATTTCATCAATATTATCTTTTATTTTCGACGATTCCATTCGTCGTTCTTTCATTCTATCGCGTGACTCTTGTAATTTCTTCTCAATTTCTGATTTTTTGGTTTCAACAGCTATTTCAGACTCATTTTCGGGTTGATGCAATACAATATATTTATCCGACTCGCGATCTTTTTTGATATCAAAATCGATGGTTCGCTGCTTAAAATCCAAACTTTCGTCAAAATCGCCATTTACATCTTTAGCATGTGAAGTACTCAAATCTTGCTTTTTCTTTGGCTTAGGTTTAGGTTTTGATTGTTCGTCGGCTAATGTTATGGTTTTTTTCGTAGTTTTTTTGGCATAAAGTTCAGGGATACTATTACTTTCGAATCCGGTAGCAATAATAGTTATACTAATCTGGTCTTCCAGTTTTTCATCAAATCCGGTACCCCAAATTATGTTTGGATTAGAGCCCACCTCGTTGTTCACAAAGTCGGCAATTTCACCAATTTCGTCCATCGTAATTTCATCATTGCCAAAGGTAATATTCAACAGTATATTTTCTGTTCCGCTAATATCATTATCGTTGAGCAATGGAGAAGTTAAGGCTTGTTGTACAGCGCTTACAGCACGGTCTTCGCCATTGGCTGTTCCAGTTCCCATTAATGCCACACCACTATTTGTAAGTACTGTTTCAACATCAGCAAAATCAACATTGATATATCCGGGCACGGTAATAATTTCAGCAATACCTTTAGCAGCAGTTGCTAAAACATTGTCAGCATACGAAAAGGCTTCAGAAAATTTTAAATTACCACACACTTCCCTTAATTTTTCATTATTAATAACCAGTAAGGAATCCACATGTTTTTCTATCTCGTTAATCCCTTCAATGGCCTGATTCGTTCTTCGAGACCCTTCGAAGCGGAATGGGATAGTAACAATAGCTACTGTAAGTAATCCCATTTCTTTGGCTGCTTTTGCAATTACGGGCGCTGCACCTGTACCCGTTCCGCCACCCATTCCAGCAGTAATAAATACCATTTTAGTATTTCCGCCCATTACTTCAACAATATCGTCGAGGTTTTCAATGGCTGCCTGGCGTCCTATCTCTGGTTTATTTCCAGCCCCACGTCCTTCGGTTAAAGATTCTCCTAATTGCACTTTTAAAGATACAGGGCTATTCGATAATGCTTGTGCATCGGTATTACAAACAATAAAGTTTACATCTTTAATGCCCTGTTTAAACATATGGTTTACAGCATTACTCCCGCCACCACCAACTCCAATTACTTTTATAATCGAAGAACGGTCGACAGGTAAATCGAAGTTCATTAAATCATCAGCCATACTATTTTATTTTTAAACGGTTACAAAATCTAAAGTATATGTTGTGTTATGAATCATTTATAGATTTTACAAAGTTTTACATTTCAACATCATCTTCATCGAACATATCGGTAAATACCTTTTTTAATGTATTCATAATTCCTTGTTTAGGCTCTTTATTACCTTCACGTAGTTCTTCATCTTCTGTCTTTTCCTGTTCAGCTCCCATTTTTTCTTCTTCAGCAACAAAACTCCTTTTGTTTTTTTCGATATGCTCATAACCCTTAAGTACTAATCCTACACTTGTAGCAAACATTGGGTCGTTTACATCTGAATTACTATCGTTTACCAGATGTTCCGAAGGATAACCAACTCTCACGTCCATTCCTGTTTTAAATTTCACCAATGCCGGAAGATGTTTTAACAATGCACCACCTCCGGTAATTACAATTCCAGCACTTAAGCGGTCGAAATAACCCGAATTCTCAATTTCATAAATTACCGCATCAAGTATCTCCTCCATTCTCGATTGGATAATATAAGCCAGGCTTTTAAAGGATATTTCTTTAGGCTCGCGCCCACTTATTCCAGGAATAGAAACTACCTCTTCTTCTTTTGCTAAATCGCCCAAAGCAGAGCCATACTGGATTTTCAATAATTCTGCTTGTCTTTGTAAAATAGAGCAACCTTCTTTAATATCTTTTGTAACCACCTCCCCACCAAAAGGAATAACGGCAGTATGTCTTATAATATCATCGTAAAAAACAGCAATATCCGTGGTTCCTCCACCTATATCTACTAAAGCAACACCTGCTTCTTTTTCATCATCTGTTAATACCGCTTCTGAAGAAGCCAATGGTTCAAGAATCAATGAATTTAAATTTAAACCGGCCTTAGTAATACATTTGCTAATATTACGTGCTGAAGCCACTTGCCCTATCACAATATGAAAATTAGCTTCCACTCGTTTGCCCGACATTCCTACGGGATTTTTTATCCCCGTCTCATTATCGACAATATAATTCTGAGGAAGAACATGAATGATCTCTTCGCCAAAATCGATGGGAATTTTATACATATCGTTCACCAGATCATCAATATCTTTGCGGGTTATTTCATCGTCATACGAATCGCGATTAATATACCCACGATTTTTAATGCTTCGGATATGCTGTCCGGCAATACCTACAAAAACATCTTTAATCTCTTTGCCAATAGTAAACTGAACATCTTCTACCGTTTTCTGAATAGAATTAACGGCTTCATCAATATTTTGCACAACACCTCTTTTTACTCCTTTAGAAGGAGTTTTGCTGATTCCTAAAATATCAATTTTCCCGTTTTCTTTTTTCTTACCGACAATGGCAACAATCTTTGTTGTTCCAATGTCGATAGCTGCTACTAAATCTGTTTTATGACTCATAACGCTTATCTTTTAGTACAAATTACCTGATTTTCAAATTCTAAATTAATTTTATCATATTTATTCCACCCGACATTATTCAATCCCTGGTGGTAAAAAGCTTCAAGATTCCTAAATTTCTTTTGATAATTATTGATGTCTCCAAAAAATATTTGGTGAGCACCTACCCGTGGAATTAATTCAAATTCCATTTCATCGTTTACATAAACCTGTTCTATCTGTGCTTTCCAAAATTTATGCTCATCAATAAATTTACAGAGTTTAAATAAATCGCAAATTAACCTATTTTTTTCAACACCTTTTTCGTTACTTTCACAATTAATTTTATGGGTTCGATATACTTCAAATGGTTCAACAATATGCCCATTAGCAATTAATACATGCGATGCATATTTATCTAACAAGGGCATAATAGCTCCTTCCTGGTCGATATAATAACTTTCGCCTTTTTTGTTAATGATACGTACAATAGGTTTACGTTGGGTTACCTCAACATTAATCTCTCCGTTAACATTTACAAATACTTCGGCATTCTTTACCGAGTGATAGGTTAATATTTCAGTTTCTATTTTTTTTGTATTAATTGATGATATAGAGTTTCCAACAACATTCATATCAGGCTGCCGCAAAAATTCAATAATATCGCTTTGGGTAACAAATTGATTTCGGCTACTATCCATTATAGTAACATTTATAGAGTGACATACAACCAATTTGCGTTTTTTAGTCACAAAGCTCATAGACACTGCAAGATAAGCAACCACAAAAACCCAAATTAATATGTCTTTTAATTTTTTCATACAAATTTTTAATTACTCAAACATCTTTTTTATTGGTTGTACAAGCTCATCAACATCACCAGCTCCTAATGTAATTAACACTTCCAGGTTCCTTTTTTTTAAAATTTCAAGCACATTATTTTTAGTACATAATAGTTTATTCGATTTTTTTAGTTTATTGAATATCATTTCAGAAGAAACTCCTGGTATAGGTTCTTCTCGGGCAGGATAAATATCCAACAATATAATCTCATCCAATAAATCAAGGCTTTGAGCAAATTCATCGGCAAAATCGCGTGTCCGCGAATACAAATGCGGCTGAAAAATACCTGTGATTTTTTTATCCTTAAACAGTTCTTTTACCGATGTAATCGCTGCTTTCAATTCTTTGGGATGATGTGCATAATCATCAATATAAACAAAATCTTTTCTGTGAATCTGATAATCGAACCTGCGTTCTATGCCTTTAAATTTTGGAACAGCATTGTAAATTTCGTCTTGATGAGCGCCGTTCAAATAAGCCATGGCTATAGCTGCCAAAGCATTTTCAACATTAATGCGTCCGGGCAATCCAAGTTTTAAATTACGAATTATCAAATTCTTACTCACAAAATCAAACACATATAACCCATTGTCTATTCGAATATTCTCTGCTTTAAAATCAGAATTATTATTTAACGAATAGGTGTAAACATGAATATCATCTCTGTTTATTTCTACATCAATCCCGGATTTAATGATAAGTTTTCCTTTGGGTTTAATATGCTGAATAAACTGCTCAAAAGCTTCAACTACTGAATTTTTACTTTTATAAATATCCAAATGGTCGGCATCAATGGCTGAAATAATTGCACTTTGTGGCTGCAGATGTAAAAATGAACGATCGAACTCATCGGCTTCCACAACCATAATATCACTATCGGGATTTACTACCAGGTTGGTGTTAAAATTTTTCGATACGCCTCCCAAAAATGCATTACATCCAATTCTCGATTGTTGCATAAAATAGGAAACCATAGTGGTTATCGTAGTCTTCCCATGTGTTCCGGCAATGGCAATACAGTTCTGTGAATTAGCAATTATGCCCAGCACCTCGGAACGTTTTTTTATGGTATACTCCTTCTCAATAAAAAAGTTTAATTGATGATTTGATGTTGGAACAGCAGGTGTAACAATAACCAGTGTATCATTTTTGTTTTTAAAATGTGCAGGAATACTTTCCTCATTATCCGTAAAGTTTATAGCAATCCCTTCGCGCCGAAGTTTATCGGTAATGGGGCGGGACACTTTATCGTATCCCCCTACCCGTTTCCCAAGTGCATTAAAATAACGGGCAATAGCGCTCATCCCTATGCCGCCAACACCTAAAAAATAAATATTATGTATCCTTTCCAGATTCACCATTATCCTAATTTTAAAACTTCTTGAGCAATTATTTTAGCAGAATCGCGTAGAGCCATTCCTTTTATATTTTTTGATAAATCATCCATTTTGTCTTCATCATGGACTAAATTTAAAATCCTATTAACCAATTCTGTTTTCGCATTGCAATCTTTTACCATGATCGCTGCGTTTTTGTTTACCAACGCCATAGCATTTTTTGTTTGATGGTCTTCGGCTACGTTGGGCGAAGGCACCAATACAACAGGCTTGCCAACCAAACAAAGTTCAGAAATAGTTCCTGCTCCGGCACGTGAAATAACTACATCAGCCAAAGAATACGCATAATCCATTCGAACAATAAAATCCAACACTTTAACATTTTCATATCCTGATTTTTCCGCAACAGCCTTTGCATCTTCATAATAATATTTGCCGGTTTGCCATAACAGCTGAATATCACTTTGACCAATTTTATTAATATCAGACATAATGCTTTGGTTTATAGTACGAGCTCCAAGGCTTCCTCCAATAACCAATACCGTTCTTTTATCCTTATTCATTTTAAAATGCTCAGCAGCATCTTTTTTGCTACCCATTTGGTCGAGTAAATCCTGCCTAATAGGGTTACCGGTTAAAATGATCTTTTCTTCAGGAAAATATTTCCCCATTCCTTCGTAAGCCACACAAATTTTTTGTGCCCTTTTAGCCAGTAATTTATTGGTAATACCAGCATATGAATTTTGCTCCTGTACAAGTGTTGGAATATTTTTTCGATTAGCCATATACAATACCGGCCCGCTGGCATATCCTCCAACCCCGACTACAACATCCGGTTTAAAATCTTTTATTATTTTTTTCGATAATCTCAAACTCTTGATTAGTTTAAAAATAAAAACGATATTTTTATAGGTTATCCTGCGTTGTAATCCTGCAACAGGTAATCCAATAATTTTATATCCTGCAGCAGGAACCTTCACCATTTCAATTTTACCCAATGCCCCCACAAATAGAATATTACTATCGGGTTCTATTTGTTTAATTGCATTGGCAATAGAGATAGCAGGAAACACATGTCCACCTGTTCCGCCACCGCTGATAATAATATTTTTATTCTTCGTTTTCTTCACTTTCGTCTTCTGATTCGTTTTCTAATTCAAGGCTTTTCTCAACCCCCCGGCTAACACTTAAAATAATTCCAAACGCCACGCCGGTAAATAAAATAGACGAACCTCCCATACTCACTAATGGAAGTGTTTGTCCTGTAACCGGGAATAAATTCACTGCCACACCCATATTTATCATTGCCTGAAAGGTAAGGCTAATGGTAAGCCCTATGGCTAAAAATGCCGCAAAGGTACGATTACTCTTCCGGACAATAACTCCTGCCCTGTAAAGCAAAAACAAGTACAAAATCAATACAACTACTCCGCCAATAAAACCATACTCTTCGATGATAATGGCATAAATAAAATCGGAATAAGGATGTGGCAAAAAGTTTCTTTGGGTACTATTCCCCGGCCCTTTGCCAAAAAAGCCACCTGTTGCAATGGCAATTTTGCTTTGTTCAACCTGGTAATTATCTTCGCTATCTCCGCTTACAAAACTTTCAATTCGATTTTGCCATGTTCCTATACGCCCCTGGCTGCCGGTAAATACAATACTTGCAATAAGCAAAGTGATAATAAACACACCGATGCCGGCAAGCAACATTAAATATCTCATTTTTACCCTTCCAATAAACATCAATATAAATGAAGAGACAAATAATATTACTGCTGTAGATAAATTCGCAGGCATAATTAATCCGCAAACAGCCACTATAGGGATAATAAGTGAAACGACAATTCCATTAAAATCATCAATTTTATGTTGTCGCATGGATAAAATACGTGCGATATACATAATTAGGGCTAACTTGGCAAAGTCGGATGTTTGAATGGTTAAACCTAAACCTGGGAGTGTTAACCAACGTGTTGCCTGGTTAAGGCTTGTACCCATAATTAACGTAATAGCCAATAAAAATATGGCAAGGTATAAAAACAACTGCGATAGCTTAGAATAAAATTTATACGGAATTAAATGGGTAATATAAATAATACCCAATCCTACCATTAACAATACAAAGTGCTTTAAAATATAATATGCTGTATTTCCACCCTGGTATTTGTATGCAAGCGTACCGGTAGAGCTATAAACCGCTAACAATGAAAACATAGAAAGCGCAAATATCACACCCCAGATTACCCGGTCGCCTTTAAAATATTTCGATAATATCTCTGTCAATCTCATACAATTACCAGATTTTTAAAAAAATCAATAATTCGTTTATTACAATTCTCTTACTGCCTGTTTAAATTTATTGCCACGGTCTTCATAGTTTTCAAACAGGTCGAAACTGGCACAAGCAGGGGATAAAAGTACCGTATCGCCTTTTTTGGCCAGGTAGTACGCTGTTTTTACTGCTTCGGAAGCAGATTCTGTGTTGATAATTGTTGATACCATAGGGCCAAAAACTTTGTGTATCTTTGAGTTATCCACACCCAGACAAATAATTGCCTTTACTTTTTGACGTACTAAATCTTCGAGTATTGAATAGTCATTTCCTTTATCAATGCCTCCAACAATCCAAATAATTTCACCCGAAACACTCTCGAGCGCATACCAGGTAGAATTTACATTGGTTGCTTTGGAGTCGTTGATAAATTCGATACCATGTACTTTTAGAACAAATTCCAAACGATGCTCAACGCCCTGGAAATTACTCAGGCTTTCGCGAATAACCTCTTTTCGAATTTTTAGCACTTGTGCGGAAATACCGGCAGCCATAGAGTTATACGTGTTATGCTGCCCTTTTAAAGCTAAATTTTGTATTGACATAGTAAATTGATTATTTAAATAATTGATTTTTATATTATTTTCTTCAATAAATGCTCCTTTGGTAAATTTTTCTTTGATTGAAAAAGGAATTTTTTGGGCAATTATCGGCCTTTTCTCCACCTCTTTTCGTAAAATTTCGTCATCAGCGCAATAAATAAAATAATCCTTATCCGTTTGATTTTGAGTAATACGGAATTTTGAATCCACATAATCTTGCATGGAATTATACCGGTCGAGATGGTCGGGTGTGATATTCATTAAAATAGCTATATCGGCTTTAAAATCGTACATGCCGTCCAACTGAAAACTACTTAACTCAATTACATAGTAATCATAATTATTTTCGGCAACCTGCCAAGCCCAGCTTTGCCCAACATTTCCAGCCATACTTACATTTAATCCGGCATTTTTTAAAATATGATAAATAAGATTGGTAGTCGTTGTTTTACCATTGCTTCCGGTAATACATATTTTGTAAGCATTACAAAATCTTGAAGCATATTCGATTTCTGAAATTACAGGAATGTTATTTTCTTTGGCTTGCTGAACGATTTCTACTTTTTCCGGAATGCCCGGGCTTTTAATTATTTCATTAGCATTTAGAATAAACTCTTGTGTATGTTTCTTTTCTTCCCAGGTTATTCCATACTTATCAAGCAGATTTTTATATTTTTCTTTAATGACTCCAAAATCAGACACAAAAACATCAGCATCATTTTTTTTGGCAAGAATGGCTGAACCAACTCCGCTTTCACCTGCACCTAATATGACAATCCTTTCGTTCATGTTCTGTTATCTGATTTTAAGTGTTACTACCGATATTACGGCTAATAAAATCCCAATAATCATAAATCGCATTACAATTTTTGGTTCAGGGTATCCTTTCATCTGATAATGATGATGTAAAGGAGACATTAAAAATATTCGTTTACCTGTGCCAAATTTTCTTTTGGTATATTTGAAATAACTAACCTGTATAACAACAGAAAGGCTCTCCATAAAAAATATGCCACAAAGTATAGGAATTAGCAGCTCTTTACGGATTATAATCGCAAACACAGCAATAATACCACCAATAGAAAGGCTTCCGGTATCGCCCATAAACACCTGGGCTGGATAAGAATTGTACCATAAAAAGCCAATAGTAGCCCCGATAAAAGCACTCATAAACACCACTAATTCGCCTGTTAACGGGATATACATTATATTTAAGTAATCGGCATAAATCATATTACCCGATAGATAAGCCAGAATACCCAATGTTGTCCCAATAATAGCAGACGATCCGGTTGCCAGTCCATCAAGCCCGTCGGTCAGGTTAGCACCATTAGAAACCGCTGTAACAATTAAAATTACAAAAATCACAAAAACTATCCATGCTGCTTTTTGGCTATGTTTACCTAAAAATGATACCAGGTATTCATAATCGAATTCGTTATTTTTTACAAACGGAATGGTTGTTTTCGTACATTTTATATCGCGGGTATATTTAATTACCTCATTTTCGGTATTATCCACACCTTCAACAATTTCGTTACTTGTTAGATTCTGTTTCTCAACCACTGTTTCACGAATAACCACATCATCACTTAAATAGAGGGTTAATCCCACAATAAGTCCTAATCCAATTTGTCCCAAAATTTTAAATTTCCCGGCCAGTCCATCTTTATTTTTTAAAAATATTTTGATATAATCATCGATAAAACCTATGGTGCCAAGCCATATGGTAGTAACAAGCATTAATACAACATATACATTTAATAAATCGCCAAACAAAAGTGTAGGTATTATGATGGATGCAAGAATAATAACACCCCCCATAGTTGGTGTTCCTTTTTTCTGCATTTGTCCTTCCAGTCCTAAATCGCGGATATCTTCACCTATCTGCTTTTTTCTTAAGAAATTAATTATTCGTTTTCCAAAAATCATGGAAATGATTAATGAGGTAATTACAGTCATTGCCGACCGGAATGAGATATACTGGAACATCCCCGCTCCCGGGAAGTCGAATTTATCTAAATATAAAAAGAGATAATAAAGCATAATCTGGTTTAGTTATAGATTTCGTTAAAAGTTTGCTTAATAATTTCCCTGTCATCAAAATGATGCTTTACTCCATTTACTTCCTGGTATGTTTCGTGTCCTTTTCCTGCTACCAGTATAATATCATCTTTTTTTGCCAACAGGCAGGCTGTTCGTATCGCTTCCTTCCTGTCGGTTATTGTAATTGTATTTTTTAAATATTCCTTTTGCAATCCGGCTTTCATATCTTCAATAATCAGGTTTGGGTCTTCGGTTCTGGGATTATCTGATGTTAAAATCACTTTGTTGCTGTTTGTTACAGCAATTTTTGCCATCTGTGGCCGTTTTGTTTTATCCCTGTCGCCCCCTGCTCCTACCACTGTAATTAAATCCTGCTCCTTTTTTCTAATTTGATTGATAGCATTTAAAACATTTAACAATGCATCGGGTGTATGCGCATAATCGACAATCGCAGTAATGCCATTTTGAGAACGGAACGTTTCAAATCGCCCCTCAACCGGTTTCATAAGGCTTAATATGGTTAAAATTTCCGCAGAGTTTAAGCCCAACATCAAAGCTGTAGCATAAACACTTAACAGGTTGTAAGCATTAAACTTACCCACAAAATAGGTCCAAACATCTGTATTATTAATTCTTAGTAACGAACCTTCGAAATGGTTTTCGATAATTTTAGCTTTATAATCTGCTGCTTTTTGAATGCCATATGTTTTTATTTCTGCATTTGTATTTTGAACCATTATTCGCCCGTTTTTATCATCAGCATTAATAAGGGCGAAACTTTCCGGATTTAGGCCATCGAAAAATGTTTTCTTTGCTTTTATATAGTCGGCAAATGTTTTATGGTAATCGAGATGGTCGTGTGTGATGTTGGTAAATACAGCTCCGGCAAATTTCAGCCCTGCAATTCTATGCTGGTCAATAGCATGAGAGCTTACTTCCATAAAACAATAAGTACAACCCGATTGAACCATTTCATTCAACAGTTGATTAATTTGCACTGCATCGGGAGTAGTATGTGTTGCTTCAATTACTTTATCATCAATATAATTACGAACCGTAGATAATAATCCGGCTTTATGGCCAAGTTTGCGAACCAGGTTGTAAAGCAATGTAACGGTAGTTGTTTTTCCGTTGGTTCCGGTAACCCCAACCAATTTAATTTTGGCTGAAGGATGATTGAAAAATGCCGAAGCAACCTGGCCTAATGTTTCTGCTGAATTTTTTACTACAACATAAGCAATGTTATTTAAAATTTTTTCGGGTAATTTCTCACATATTATGGCAACAGCACCTTTTTCAACAGACTGATTAATATATTGATGTCCGTCGGTTTGTATTCCTTTAACAGCAATAAAAAGGCAACCGGGAGTTACTTTTCGTGAATCGAAAATAACATCCCGAACAGAAATGTTAAGATTTCCTGCTTTTTCAATTATTTGCACCTCTTTTAATATGTCGTTTAACGCTTTCACTCCAATTCAATAATTTTTATTGTATCGACATTTCAAGGACAACAGTTTGCCCTTCAATTATTTTTGACCCTGGTTTTACCGATTGCTTCAAAACAGTTCCTCTACCATGTATTTCAACCTCCAATCCTAAATTTTCGAGAATAAACACAGCATCTTTTACGCCCATACCTGCCACATTAGGCATAAATTGGTGGTCGATAAAACGATTTGACAGTTTTACACACGAATCCTTTTTGGTAGTAAGCACCCAGTCAGAGTCTACCTCTTCATCGTAAACATGGATACCCAATTCATTTAAAACATAACTGAGCTCATGTTTATAGCTATGTTTTGTATAAGGGACTTTTACTTCTTCGCTGATATCGGCCAGTTTTTTACCATGCATATCGAAACTTGTGGCATATACTTTGTCAGCAATCTCTTTAAAAACAGGCCCTGCAACCAGGTTTCCATAATAAATATTTTTGGATGGAGAGTTAACCACTACAATACAAGAATATTTAGGATTATCTGCAGGGAAATAGCCAACAAAAGAAGCCTGATAACTTAATTTTGATTTGTCGGAATATCCCGATTCAATATTTGCTATTTGTGCAGTTCCGGTCTTTCCGGCAATTTTATAATTTTTATTTTTTATATTGGTTGCAGTTCCATTTTCTACTACCCCTTCCAGCATTTCTCTTACTTTACGCAAAGTAGTTTTTGAGCATACCGATGGGTTAATAACTTCGGTATCAATTGTTTTAACTTCATTTCCATGATACATTAATGCCTTAACAAATTTAGGTTTTACCATTTTGCCATTATTGGCAATGGCATTATAGAAAGTTAGGATTTGCAATGGTGTTAATCTTATTTCATACCCAATTGACATCATAGGTAAAGAAACGCCTGACCAATACTTATCTCCAGGATATTTAATTTCCGGACTTCCTTCACCTTTAATATCTAAACCTAATTTGTTATTTAGATTCATCCGGTAAAGGCGGTTAATAAATTTTTCTTCTCTGCCCGTATAATTTTCGGTAATAATTTTAGAGATACCAACATTAGATGAAACCTCAAATACTTCTTTTACCGTAATTTTACCGTAACCACCAAGTTTGGAATCGGTTAATTTCTTATCATAATACTGAATCTCACCTTTCCCTGTATCAATGGTATCATTTAAATCAACATAACCATCTTCCAGGGCAGCAATTATTGATGCAATTTTAAAGGTAGAACCGGGCTCGGTACTTTCACCAATGGCATAGTTATAGGTTTCTTTATATTGTCCGTTGCTGTTTCTTTGTAGATTAACAATAGCTTTTATTTCTCCTGTTGCCACTTCCATTAAAACAGCCGTTCCATGGTCTGCCTCATGTTTTAGTAATTGCTTAAGCAATGCATTTTCCGCAACATCCTGAACATTAACATCAATGGTGGTAACAACATCCATTCCGTCTTTGGGTTCTACTTCGTTCCCATCGTTTACAGGCATCCAAACATTTCCTTGTAAACGTTGCATCAAACGAACTCCTTCAACACCTTTTAACGCTTTATCGTATGCACCCTCAATGCCCACAATATTTCCACCAATACCTTTTGTGGTATAACCAATGGTACGGGAAGCAAGATTTACATGAGGCTGTATCCTTATATTGGTTTGCAAAGCAATAAATCCTCCTTTATATCTTCCTAAACGAAATATAGGGAAAGTCTCAAGCTCTTTAAGCTGATTATAATTAACTCTTCGTTTAATTAAATGAAATCGTTCTCCATTTCTTCGTGCGGTAACTAATTCTTTTTTATATACAGATGCTGATTTATCTTTAAAAAGTTGTGATAAACGGATAGAAAGGGAGTCAATATTTTTTTCAAAGGTACGGTCGTCCATACCGGTGCTGCGGGTATCCATCCGTATTTCATAATAAGGTATCGAGCTGGCAAGCAATCTGCCGTCAGCAGCTAAAATATCTCCACGGTTTGATTCAACGGTAATATCCTTTAGCGTTAGCTTTTGCGCTTTCTCTTTCCATGTATTTCCTTCAATAAGCTGTAAATAAAGAATTTTGCCCACAATAAGCATGGCAAAGGCGAGTATAAATATATATACTATTCCAACTCTCCAAACTATTTCCTTTTTCAATGACATAAATTCTTTTATTCTTTATTCTTTTATGACAATTTTTTGTGGTGGTTCAACCGATTCTTCCAGGTCGAGCCCACGTTTTTTTACCAACTTTACTACTTCGGACTGTTTACTTATAAACATCAATTCAGAAGAAGTGGTGATAGCTTCTGCTCTTAACTCATTAATTTCTTTTTGTAGTTCAGCATTTCTTCGCACCATCTTCTCGGCATGATACCTGTTGCCTATATAGATAAATGCCAAAAAGACCAGAAAAACAATATAGGGCAGCTGCCTCACCACAAAATCATTGGCAATAAGTGAGCCGTCGAGAAAGTCTTTTACCGAGCCAAACTTATGTTCTTTACGCTCTTGTTTCTCATCAATAAATTCTACATGTTTGTCATCGTCTTTTATCATAATTTTTCTGCAATTCTTAATTTTGCACTTCGGGCTCTGTTATTTTCAGCAATTTCTTTTTCATCGGGCACAATTACTTTCCTGTTTATTGCATTAAAAGGCACATCTGTTCTTCCATACAAATCCTTTTCAGCTTCGCCTTCAAACTTCCCGTGCTTAATAAAATTTTTCACCAATCGGTCTTCCAACGAATGATAAGTTATCACCACGAGCCTTCCACCTGGTTTTATAACCCCGGCTGTTTGCAGTAACATCTCTTTTAAAAATTCTATTTCCCGGTTAACCTCAATGCGTATTGCCTGAAAAATTTTAGCTAAAAATTTACGCTCAGCATGCTTTGGAATAAAAGGCATCAATAAATCGGTAAACGACTTAATGGTATTGATTTCTTTATCCGTTCTGTTGTTGACAATAGCTCTTGCCAGTTTGCGGCTGTTTTTTAATTCGCCGTATTCCCAAAATATTTTAGCCAATTCCTGCTCCGGATATTGATTAATAATATCTTTTGCCGAAACTTTAGCACTACGGTTCATTCTCATATCCAGCTCGCCATCATACCTAAAGGAAAAACCTCTTTCCGGCTGGTCGAAATGATGTGACGAAACGCCCAAATCGGCTAAGATGCCGTCAACCGTTTCAAAACCATGGTATTTGAGGAAATTTTTTAAAAACCTGAAATTATGATTCACAAAAACAAACCGTTCATCATCTATCAGATTCTGCAGTGCATCATCATCCTGGTCGAAAGCAATCAGTTTGCCTTTACTTAGTTTTTTTATGATTTCGCGGGAATGGCCTCCGCCTCCAAAAGTAACATCGACATAAATTCCCTGTGGCTTGATTTGCAAACCTTCAATACTCTCTTTAAGCAATACTGGCGTATGATAGACCATAGTTTATTCATTTTCCAGATTTAAATTTCCCCCCATTATTTTTTCAGCTAAAGCTGCAAAATCTTCGTGGCTTTCTTCAGCTGCCTCGTACAGTTCTTTCGACCATATTTCAATTTTGCCATACTGCCCGGCTAAAATTGCTTCTTTAGAGATTTCTGCAAGTTTAAGTAATCGTTTAGGAATCAGCAGTCGATTATTACCATCAAGTACAATCTCTGCCGAACCCCGGTAAAAATTTCTTAAAAATTTGTTATGTTCCTTATTATAAGGATTAATTTTGCTTCGTATGATTGCATTTTGCCTTTCCCATTCCTCAATGGGATACAAAACCAAACATTGTTCGAAGATGTCTTTTTTAACCACAAAGCGATTCTGAGAAGCAGCATCAACCTGCTTCTTTAGTGATGACGGGAAAGTAACTCTCCCCTTTTCATCTACCCTGCAATTATAATCGCCAATAAACGTTGTCATAAAAAAACATCTTAATTAACTTGTAAAAATATATAAAAATTTACCACAATATACCACTTTCTCCCATTTTTTACCACTTTGTTGATAACTTTTCTTGTGTTGTTAAAAGTTAAGCATTCAAATAGTTTTTATAAAAACAACTAATTATCTGATATGTAGCGCATTATATAATTGCGTGAAATTTGAAAAAATTGAGTTAATTTTTACTACTGATTATAGAATGAATTACTCAATCTAAAAAATCAAATACTTTTTGTAATTTTGTTCGCAACTTAACAAATAAAAAGATGGAGCAAATAGAAATTTTTACAGCACAACAAAAAAAGCTTGCACGCTATGCAAAGGCCATGTCGCATCCGGTAAGGATTTTTATTTTAGAACACCTGGGAAAACAATCGTGTTGCTATAGCGGTGATTTAACCGATATTCTTCCGATAGCCAAATCTACTTTATCGCAGCACTTAAAGGAATTAAAAAGTGCAGGATTAATACAGGGCGAAATAGAAACGCCCAAAATTAAATATTGCCTTAATAAAAAAAAATGGGACGAAGCTAAAAAATTAATGCTAAAATTTTTACGCTAAAAATTTTTTAATACTTTTGTTCGTAGTTTTACGAAATACAAACATCAAAACAAATAATATCATGGAAATAAAAGTTTTAGGAACCGGTTGCCCCAAGTGCAAAACATTGGAAAAAATTACCAGGAATGTAGTAACAGAAATGAATGTAGATGCAAACATTTCAAAAATTGAAGATATCGCTAAAATTATGGAGTATGGTGTAATGCTTACACCTGCGTTGGTAATCAATGAAAAAGTTGTTTTTTCAGGCCAACTTCCATCAGCCAGTGAAATCAAAGAACAAATCACTAAAAACCAATAAACGCATGAAACTATTTAATTTTTTAATCATTGCATTTATTGTCATAAGCATAAACTTTTCGTGCACATCACAGGCCAATAAAGATGAAAAAAGCGAAACTACCGTCAAAGCAGAAAATGTTGAAGTATTTTACTTTCATTATACACGTCGCTGTGCAACCTGTAATGCAGTAGAAGATGTAACAAAAGAAGCTATCGAAGAATTTTACGGGAATGATGTTTTATTTGTATCCTACAACCTTGATGATGCTGATGGCAAAGAAAAAGCACAAGAAATTGGCATTTCCGGCCAGACTTTAATTGTTGTAAGTGGCGAAAATAAAATGAATATTACCAACGAAGGATTTATTAATGCCCGAACGAATCCAGAAAAACTGAAAAAAATCATTAAAGAAAAAATAGATTCTTTGATGTAATATGGAAGAGTTCTTAAGCAATTTAATGAGCAACAGTTCATTACCTATACTTTCAGCATTTGTGCTCGGACTGATGACTGCCATCAGTCCATGCCCGCTTGCCACCAATATCACAGCCATAGGGTTTATCAGCAAGGATGTTGAAAACCAGAAAAAAGTATTTAAAAATGGATTAGTTTATACCCTGGGAAGAGCGATATCTTATACATTACTTGCTGTAATCATCTTTATCGGTGCCGACCAGTTTAAAATATCCGGTTGGTTTCAAAAGTATGGCGAAAAAATACTGGGCCCTCTATTAATTATTATCGGGCTGTTTATGCTGGATATTTTGAAGATAGGATTCCCTGGAATGAGTGGTTTAACCAAAAAATTTCAGAAAAATGGAACCAACAGTTACTGGGAAGTTTTATTGCTGGGCATTGTGTTTGCACTGGCTTTTTGCCCCTACAGCGGGGTACTCTACTTTGGCATGTTAATTCCAATGACCATCAGCAGCGCCTCAGGATTATATTTACCGGTTGTGTTTGCCATTGCCACCGGAATTCCAGTAATTATCTTTGCTTGGTTACTGGCTTATACTATTTCCGGAGTTGGAAAATTGTACAATAGCATAAAAATCTTTGAAATCTGGTTTCGCAGGGTGATTTCGGTTATTTTCATTGGAATTGGAATATACTATGTCATCATCATCTATTTTTAGATTAAAAAACAACTTACTGATTTACAGTCATTTGTTAAATAGTAAAAAAGAAAGTTTATTGTTCGACGAATTTCTAATGATAAAAAAATGATAAAAAAAAGTTAAATAAGCAGATTAAAATGGAAACAAGAAAAGAACTTAAGATACTTACCTGGATAATTATAGTTTTTGTGTTTGCCTATTTCATGCCACTCGAAAGTGCCAGGTTTACCGAAGCCATTATGGCTATGTTTGATTTAGCCAAATGGTATGCACAGGAGCATGTGATTTTATGTTTGTTACCTGCCTTTTTTATTGCAGGTGTTATTGCCGTTTTTGTGAGTCAGGGAGCGGTGATGAAATATTTCGGTGCCAAAGCAAAAAAATGGGTGGCATATACGGTAGCATCTGTTTCAGGTACCATACTGGCTGTATGTAGTTGTACCATTTTACCATTGTTTTCAAGTATCCACAAAAGAGGTGCTGGTTTAGGCCCTGCGATAGCTTTTTTATATTCGGGACCTGCCATCAATATTTTAGCTATAATTCTTACCGCACGTATTTTAGGCTTTGAAATGGGCGTTGCAAGAATTGTAGGGGCGGTAGTTTTTGCTATAGTCATTGGCTCGGCCATGTCACTCGTATACCGAAAGGAAGAAAAAGCCAAACGTGAAGAACAATTAAATTTTCCTGATGTAGAAGAAAAACGCCCGATGTGGCAAACTGTTTTTCACTTTTTTACACTGGTTTTGATTCTTGTATTTGCCAACTGGGGAAAACCTGCCGAAGGAGTAACCGATGGAGTATGGTACTGGATTTGGTCAAATAAATGGTACATTACTTCTGGCTTTGCTGTTTTATTGATTTACTCACTTATTAAAATTTTAAAACTTAAATGGCAATATGTTGCGTTAGCAGCCATTGTTACCGCCATCTCCGCCTTTATAAGCTCATCTCCACTCATTCCGATGATCGTTGGTATTGCCGGGTTAAGTATTGTTACATTAACCGATAAGCGTGACCCTGATAATAAAGAGTGGACGCTTTCTACCTGGGACTTTTCCAAACAAATTTTGCCTTTATTGGCCATTGGTGTTTTGATTGCAGGATTCTTATTAGGCTCTACTCACGACGATACTGCCATGGCAGGATTAATTCCCAATGAATGGGTGGCTAATTTAGTAGGTGGAAACTCGATATTTTCAAACTTTTTTGCATCTATTGTAGGAGCATTTATGTACTTTGCTACATTAACAGAGGTTCCCATTTTACAGGGCTTGATTTCGGCCGGCATGGGAAAAGGCCCGGCACTGGCATTGTTGTTGGCAGGCCCGTCGTTATCGCTACCCAATATGCTGGTAATCCGTGGAGTGATTGGAACAAAAAAAACCCTGGTTTATGTTTTACTGGTTGTGGTTATGGCTACCATTTCAGGATTAATTTATGGAACAATTTTTTAACTTTTGGGTAAACAAAAATCTTTATGTTCCTTTGTTTAAATTATTTTTATGATTTTTTCTGATAACATACCAGCAACTTTTAAATAATGAAACTATTAATCGTTTTTGTCTTAATAGCACTGATTATTTCCTTCTTTGCCGACAAGCAAAAAACATGGCTGGGCATCAAAAAAGGGCTAAAAATGTTTTTAAACCTCTTGCCTGCTATCATTTCGGTACTTATTCTTGTAAGCATAGCCTTGTTTTTTCTTCCCGAAGAATTAATTATCGAATATTTAGGCGAGGAATCAGGAATTACAGGCTATATTTTTGCTGCCATGGCTGGCTCTATAGCTTTAATTCCGGGCATTGTAGCTTATCCAATGGCTGGCATGCTAGTTAAATCCGGCGTGGGATATTCTGTCATTGCTGTTTTTATGACCACCCTAATGATGGTTGGCTTCTTTACATTACCCATTGAAATTAAATTTTTTGGTAAAAAAGTGTCCCTGATAAGAAACTTTTTATTTCTTGTTGCAGCATTGCTTATCGGACTGTTTATGAGCATATTCTACCAGTGATGAAACAATTTATCAAAAAAAATAAAATTAATTTAGCGGTTATCGGTGTCTTCTCCGTTTTCACTGCTTTATCCTTTTTTATTGATTACCAACCGGGTAAATTGATATTCAGGGAACGTTTTTATCCGTTTTTTCAGGAAATGATAATTTTTCTTCCGGGAATGTTTATTCTGATTGGCCTGGGTGATGTGTGGATTAACCGTGACAAGGTAGAGAAACATATAGGTAAAGGCTCAGGGATAAAAGGGATTATCCTGGTAATTTTCCTTTCCATGGCGCAGGTTGGCCCTTTATACGGAGCATTCCCTGTCACCTATCTTTTATGGAAAAAAGGAGCCAGTATACGCAATATTTTTATTTATATAGGAGCTTTTTGTACCATAAAAATCCCAATGCTCACTTTCGAAATTGGTTTCCTGGGATGGAAATTTTCTCTATTAAGAACAGCAGCTTCTATTCCTGCCATAATCCTTATTGGTATTTTGATGGAAAAAATTATTGGCAAAAAGAATTTTAAGATTAAACAACCCTAAAAAAGTGGGGAATGTGGCATTAAAATTGTTCTCAAATCTTAAAATTATATCCTAAATTTGTTGGATAAAATTTTATTTTAAAGTTAAGAATAAAATGATAAAAAGAATTGTTTTTGCAGCTCTGATAACAGCAATCATTTGCAATTTAAACTATAAAACTTTTGCTCAACCTGGCAACGGCCCAAAATTTGAATTTTTAGCCGAAGATAATCGTATGGTACTAGATACTATATACCTGGACTGGATTGAAGATGTTCAACTGGATGTAGAGTTTGTAAACAAAGGCGACAAACCACTAATTGTACAAAACGTTAGCGGGTGTTGTGGCACACAAATTCCTGACTGGACCAAAAAACCCGTATTACCGGGAGAAAAAGGGACCATAACCATTGAATTCAGGGTACCCCCTCGCCCCCACAAAATAAGCCGTACCGTAAGAGCCATAACCAATGATCCTGATGGAGCAAAAACATTACATATTGTTGGAGTTGTTGCCGAGCCTAAAGAAGAAGGAACCATCGACCTTCAAAGAAGAGCATACTAAAATATCTCAGAAATCATCTCATATACCCTACATCTATTAATTAATCTCCCTGAATTTTCCGGGAATCTATCAGTTTTATAATGACAGATCAGCAACGAAAAGAAATCAAAGAAGTAATTCTTAGCCAGATAGAAAAATCAAAACAAAAAATTGAACAATTAAAAGAATTTACCGAACCGATAGCTCCCGATTGTGCTATTGGAAGAGTTTCACAAATGGATGCCATCAACAATAAAAGTATCTACGATGCCAGCATGCGCAATACCCGCCAGCGATTAGAACAGCTTAAGCAAACACTAAAACTTACCGATGATGCCGATTTTAGTATTTGCAACCAATGCAGCCAAAGTATCCCGATAGAGCGGTTAAAAATAAGGCCGGAAATCAGGCTTTGTGCAAGTTGTTTGGAGAAGTAGCCAGGTTGTTTAATAATAGAACACAGATTCAATACATTGAATACACAGATTATAGCGATTATCGCAGATTTTATAATATTTTTAAAGTTAGAAAATAAAAGCGGCAGTCAGCAGTGGCAGGAGGCAGTTTACAAATTAACTAATTTGTAATTTTACTATTTTACAAAAATTTTCTTAGCGAAACTACATCAATCTTGGCGTTGCTTTGCATTATAACTAAATTAATTATACGCTAAGTTGCGCAAAGAAAGCACAAGGTTCGCAAAGTAAACATAATCTTACCTGTAAATGTGGTTACTTTAAATAAAAAATAGAAACAAAATATAATTATATAATTTCTTGGGACACTTCATTAATTATTCTAAAATGGAGGAGTTTCATTATACTTTTTTCTGCAAAATTATTACCCGGTTATTAATTAGTTGTTTTATCTCTAATCCAAAATTTTCTGCAATAAGGCGGATAGTGTCTTTATGGTAAAAAACAACATGGGTATCATCGTTAGTGTAATACTATAAATGAAACCGCTCCAACCCTTTCCATAGTTGAGTCATCAAAATTAAATAACCCTCTTTTTACAGATGCGAGGTGATGGTTTTTATCTCTTTTACAGGATGATAGAAATGCTCAAAACATTCAGTAGCAAAAATGGCATCATACTTTTCCCCGGCAGTTCTTTAAAAAACAGTGGGTCTTAATCATCGTATGGTAAGCCATTTCTTTTAACCATGATACTTAAGGTAGGAACAGGTCCGCAACCAAAATCCAGGCATTCCATTCCCTGTTGCAGATAATCCATAGCAGGTATAACTGCCTGATTTAAAAATTGTACATATCTTTTATCTTCTATCCCATTCCTATGTTGCAGGTAACAATTTCTTTCTTCTTCAAGGGTAGGCAAATCTTTCGGATAAGAAAAAATAAGTTTGCAAACACGATAATAGCGATAATCTTTTTTATCAATTCCATTAACTGTCTCAAAAGGTTCATTATTACAACATAACGGACAACAAACCATACTTAAGCAAACGGTTAATACATGGCTAAGATATAACAATTCTCCCTATCTCAATAAGAAACAATACCCAAATTGAGTGATTATTCCCTTTGGTCATGAGCTAAAGGTTATCGCCCACTGCATGAACCGTTCACGAAGTGTCGGGGTTAACCCAAATTTAACATAAAAAAATTTGAAAACCTTAAACTATGTAGTATGTTTGCGACATAAAACAATGCGAAAAATGACCCATAAAAAATCATCCCTTTTTGAAGAAGACCTGCAGCGCATTGCCGAGCTGTCGAGAGTCATGAGCCACCCTGCACGGCTGGCTATTTTGCGCTATTTGGCCCAATGCAAAACATGTATATCGGGCGATATCAGCAAAGAAATACCCTTAAGCCGCACTACCGTTTCGCAACATTTGCAGGAACTAAAAAAAGTAGGCCTAATCAAAGGACAAATTGAAGGCCTAAAGGTAAATTATTGTTTGTGTGAAGATTGCATTAAAGATTTAAAAAAATTAATCAATGGTTTTTTCGAAGAAATAACCAGAGGAGCTGAGGTAAACTGTAAACTATAGCGAAGATATGATAAAAATATTAATTCTTTGTACAGGAAATTCGTGCCGCAGTCAGATGGCACACGGTTTTTTACAATCGTTTGACAAGAACCTTTACGTCCGTTCGGCCGGCACCGAAGCATCCGGAAAGCTGAACGAAAAAGCGGTTGCCGTGATGAAAGAGATTGGAATTGACATTAGTCATCACACCTCCGATTCATTAGATTTATATTTAAACGATGAATGGGATTATGTAATAACCGTTTGCGGTGGTGCCAACGAAGCCTGCCCGGCTTTTATGGGCAAAGTAAAACACCGTTTGCATATGGGTTTTGAAGACCCGTCGGAAGCTACAGGAACCGATGAGTATATCTGGAATGAATTCCGAAAAAACCGCGATAGAATTAAAGAATCATTCTATAAATTGTATATCGACGAAATAAAACCCAAAATATTAAATTAACTATGCCACAAAAAAAACAGATCGGATTCTTTGAAAAATATTTAACCCTCTGGGTGGCCCTGGGTATCCTTGCCGGCATTGGCCTTGGTTGGTTTTTTGGCGATTCAATAGAAGTTATCAGCAGCCTTGAGTTTGCCAAAGTAAATATTCCTGTAGCTGTATTGATTTGGTTAATGATTTACCCTATGATGCTCCAGGTTGATTTTACCAGTATTAAAAAAATTGGAAAAAAACCTCGCGGAGTAATATGGACGTTGATCATTAACTGGGCGATTAAGCCCTTTTCCATGGCCTTTTTTGCCTGGGTATTTTTCTCCAAAATTTATGCTGCATGGATTGACCCTGCACTGGCTGGCGAATACATTGCCGGTGCTATTATACTGGGAGCAGCTCCCTGTACCGCGATGGTTTTTGTGTGGAGCTACCTTACCGATGGCGACCCCAATTACACCCTGGTGCAGGTTTCGGTAAACGACCTGATTATTTTGGCCGCTTTTGTGCCCATTGTGGGATTATTGCTCGGAATAACCAATATTAGCATTCCTTATGACACACTGGTAGCCAGTGTGATTATTTTTGTGGTGATTCCGCTGGTAGCCGGCGTAATTACCCAGCGGTTGCTGATACGACGGCGCGGCGAAAAGTGGTTCAAAAAAGTATTTTTACCCAAACTAAAGCCCGTAAGTATTATAGCCCTTTTAATTACCCTGGTGCTGCTGTTTGCTTTTCAGGGACAAAATATACTGAATAATCCGTTTATCATTTTGCTGGCTGCAGTGCCATTGGTTATCCAGACCTACTTTATCTTTTTCCTGGCCTGGTTTGGCGGCAGAAAGCTGAAACTTCCACACGCTACCTGTGCCCCGGCAGCCATGATTGGTGCCAGTAATTTTTTCGAACTGGCTGTAGCTGTGGCTATTGCGCTTTTCGGCTTAAATTCACCGGCTGCATTGGTAACAGTTGTTGGTGTCCTGGTGGAAGTACCTGTTATGTTATCGCTGGTGGCACTGGCAAATAAGTGGAGGTATTAGTTACCACTAAGAAATATGAAAAACCCTAAACCTAAAAAAAACTATTTTTTAATTTTGAAAAAACTTATAATTTCATTCAACGAATCGGCCTGAGACGATAAATCACTGGCATCATCATTTAACGAGTTAAATAAAGATACATTTTGTTGTGTGATCTGATTTAGCGATTGTAAAGCCTCATTAACCTGGTTTGCACCAGAATTTTGTTCCATGCTTGATGCTGCAATTTCCTGAATTAATTTTGAAGTACGCTCAATTTCAGGAATAACAGTATTTACATACTTTTGAGCTTTTTCGGTTGCATCAACACTCGAATGGGATAACTCTTCAATCTCTTCGGCAGAAAGTTTACTTCGTTCGGCTAGTTTTCGCACTTCGGCAGCAACCACGGCAAAGCCTTTACCGTGTTGTCCGGCACGGGCAGCTTCTACGGCAGCATTTAATGCCAGTATATTGGTTTGAAAAGCAATATCATTGATAATACCGATCTTTTCGGCGATCGACTGTATGGCCAGCAAACTGTTATTGGCTGCAGTACCTACATCTTTACTGATATTCACTGCATTTTGTGAGATCTTCTCGGTCTCCTTGGAGTTATCAGTATTCTGTTCAATGTTGGCAACCATCTCCTCCATCGACGAAGCCAGCTCTTCCGAAGAAGAAGCCTGGGTGTTGGCGCCATTAGATAGCTCCTGCGATTTATGGGTAATCTCCACACTCTTGTTCGATATACGGCCTGCAGCCTCGGATAAGGAAACAACCATCTCATTCAATTTGGCAGCCATATTGCTTAAGGATCTGGCCAAATCGCCAATTTCGTCGTTTTGATTAATATCAACCGTAGCGGTTAAATCTCCATTCTCAATAGCTTGTGCAAACTCAACACCTTTTTTAATGGGCCGGGTAACCGATCGGTTTACATAGATTAATACAATAATAAATATGATCAGGATTATCAGCGTAGTAACGATCACAAGTTTCGGAAAATTTTTAAACGACTGTTGCATCTCACCAATGGCTTCATTAGCTAATGCCGACTGGTAATCTATAATCTGATCCAACAATGCAATCACCCGATCAGTTTTAACAATAATATCACCCTGCTCTTCAACTAATGGCATCACTTCAAACATCACCATAATATCGTCGTAGCTTTCAAAACTATTCAACTGACCCATCACTTGTTGATGGAGCGGAATAATAGAATCATTAACGATAGTCTCAACAGATGCCCGCAAATCTTTATTTTCTTTATTCCAGTGAACCGACAGCGATTGCAGTTGGCTTAAAGTAGCCGGCAATTTATTTTCTAACACCTCCTTAAGCAAAAGCTTATCGGGAGTATTATCCTGCTTTTCGATATAAACCCAGTTCTTAATAAGCATTTTTGAGTCAACCAACAATTTTCGCAATTGAGTTAAATTATTGGTAGAAGGAGTATAGATTTCAATGATCTGGTTATTTAACTTACTGTTTTGTATTGAAGAATTTAATATCAAAACAGCATTGACTATTAATGCTACCAGAATAACACCAAAACCAATAATTAATTTTTTCCCGATGGTTAATTTCATGCTCCTAAGATTGATTAGTAATTATTACGAGCCATCTCTTTTACCTTAGAGTGGAACTTTAAACCATGTTTTAAAGCGTTTTCACTTTTAAAGTCATACTTTAACCGATTTCCATCAGTAACAAATTGAATAGCTGCTCCTTTATTAATACCGGAATTACTATCTGAAATAATCAGACAATGTGTTCCTGTTTTTGTATGTATACCTGAGATGTCACCTGATTTTAAAGCATCAACAAAAATTACATGGCATTTTTCCACCTCATTTAAATTTCTAAAATACTTAACAACAATAGGTTGAGTAACATTCTTCTTTCCTGCAGTCACTTTCTCTAATTCTAAAGCCAGGTTTCTATTTCCCAAAACGCCCATAACAAAATCACCTTGTTTTTCGGATGGTGGCCAATCAAAAAACTTGGTAAAATTATAAGAAAACATAGCCTGAGCTTTTGATATATCAACCTGAGCATAATTAAACTTAGTAATAAATAGAATAATAAATACAGATAACAATATTCTTTTCATGATAATTTAAATTTTAAAAATATTTTTACAAAATTGGTATGATTTTATGAAATTAACAATATCTAATTGGTGATTTTAACTTTATTTTAGGGTGATTTACATCACTTTTTTATCTTTTATTTTTAAAAAAATCCTGGATAAGCCTGCTACAATCGTCCTTAAGCACTCCAGACACTATTTTTGTTTTGGGGTGGGTCATCTTTGAATTATACCGGGTATATCCCTTTTTTAGATCGGGTGCTCCAAAAACCAATTTGGAAAGTTGAGCCCATGCAAAAGCTCCGATACACATCACGCATGGCTCAAGAGTAACGTATAAAGTACAATCAGTCAAATATTTCCCTCCTAAATAATTAGCAGCAGCAGTAATTGACTGCATTTCGGCGTGGGCAGTAACATCATTTAGCGTTTCGGTTAAATTGTGAGCCCGTGCAATTATCTGATTGTTGGAAACAATTACAGCACCTATGGGTACTTCGTTTTTATCCAATGCTTTTTTGGCTTCTTTTAAAGCCTCCTTCATGAAATATTCATCTGAAAATAAATCCATTAAATAAAATAATGTTTAAACTCCAAAAATAATTCATATTTATTAGTATGGACTAAAATATGCTTTAAAAGATTAATTTCAAAAAAAAACATAACTATATTTTATTAAAAATGAACTGTTTATGAAAATCAGGTTTTTAAAAAGAAAATAAAATCCTATTTTCGCAATTTGAAATAATTAACAACAGAAAAATTGTAGCTATGTACAGGACTCATAATTGTGGTGAATTAACATTAAACAACGTAGGACAAGAGGTTATTTTAAGTGGATGGATACAAACAATCCGTAACTTAGGAGGAATGACTTTTATTACTTTGCGCGACCGATATGGTTTAACACAATTAGTTTTTGACGATAATACATCCGATGTGCTTAAAAACAAAACCAGATTATTAGGAAGAGAATTTGTAATTAAGATTGAAGGGAAGGTTGTTGAACGAAGCAGCAAAAACCCGAAAATGCCTACCGGTGAAATTGAAATTCATGTAGAAAAACTTGATTTATTAAATCAATCGGAGATTCCTCCATTTACCATTGAAAAAGAAACCGACGGTGGTGATGAGCTAAGGATGAAATATCGTTATCTTGACTTACGAAGAGAGCCTGTACGTAAAAATCTTGAACTAAGGCACAGGATGGGACAAGAAATACGAAAATATCTCGATAGTGTTAAATTTATGGAAATTGAAACACCCTATCTCATTAAATCAACCCCTGAAGGAGCCCGCGACTTTATTGTTCCTTCAAGGATGAATCCTGGTGAATTTTACGCTTTACCACAATCACCACAAACCTTTAAACAACTGTTAATGATTTCTGGTTTTGACCGGTATTTTCAAATCGTAAAATGTTTTCGTGATGAAGATTTGCGTGCCGACCGACAGCCTGAATTTACTCAGGTAGATTGCGAAATGTCTTTTGTTGATCAGGAAGACATTCTAAGAACCTTTGAAGGATTAGCAAATCATCTTTTCTATCAAATAAAAGGCATAACTTTTAATGAGCCCTATCCACGTATTTCGTACGATAATGCCATGAAATATTATGGTACCGACAAACCCGATTTACGTTTCGATATGAAAATTTCAGAAATCTCATCATTAGTAAAAGGAAAAGGATTTAAAGTTTTTGATAACGTAGAATATATTGGTGCTATAAAAGCAAAAGGATGTGGCGAATATTCGCGTAAACAACTGGATGAGCTTACTGCTTTTGTTCAAAAACCGCAAGTGGGTGCCAAAGGGCTTGTATATGTGAAGTGTAATCCTGACGGAACATTTAAATCATCAGTAGATAAATTTTATTCGCAGGAAGGTTTAAAATCATGGGCTGAAGAATTAAATGCCCAACCCGGAGATTTATTGTTAGTACTTGCCGGAAATAAAAAAGATACATTATATGCTTTAAATGTTCTCCGCCTGGAGATGGGCGAAAGGTTAGGATTACGCGATAAAGATAAATTTGCTCCTTGCTGGGTGGTTGATTTTCCACTGCTTGAATGGGACGAAGAAGAACAACGTTATTTTGCCATGCACCATCCTTTTACTTCACCCAAAACAGAAGATATAAAACTTTTTGACTCAGATCCGGGGAATATGAGAGCCAATGCCTATGACTTTGTTATAAATGGTGTTGAGATTGGTGGCGGCTCCATTCGAATATATGAAGGTGAACTACAAAGAAAAATGTTTAATGCATTAGGTATTTCCAAAAAAGAAGCAGAAGAGAAATTTGGTTTCCTTTTAGATGCCTTTAAATATGGCGCTCCGCCGCATGGTGGTATTGCTTTTGGTTTCGACCGTTGGTGTTCTGTTTTTGGTGGTTCCGAATCGATTCGCGATTTTATTGCTTTTCCTAAAAATAATGCCGGACGCGATGTGATGATTGATTCACCTTCTAAAGTAGATGAAAATCAATTGAATGAACTTTCGCTTAAAATTGTACAGAAATAAAAAAGGAAATGTTAAAATATTTATGACAAATCTATTCCAAAGTTCAATACTTTGGAATAGATGATGTTAAAAAAGGTGCCCAAACGAGAGCACCTTTCTTTTTGTTTGTTGATATTATTAAATACTTGTGTCTGTAGAAAATTTAAATTTATTGGTCTCAATCCAAGCATTGGAATTTTTATCCCAGCTAAACTCTATTTTTTCAGTCATATTTTGCTGCTCGTTATATGAAGCCAAATATTTATTGTAATTAATCCATGTTTTTCGAACGATATCATATTTTTTCTCCACATATTCAATTAAATTTCCTTTCTTATCATAACTCATATTTAACTTCATGCCTTCGATAAAGGTCCGCATACTATTGTTATACGTTAATCGAATTTCTTCGGTTTTCATTCCGCGGCCATTATATCGCATCATATATTTACCCTCTGTTTCCCAGTTTTTTTGATCGGAATTCCAGTTTTCAACAATAACGCTGGTTGGTGGGGCAAAAGGATTTTCAAAATCCATTAGAAACCGTTTGTAATTATCCCATTGATTAGTAGCTCCATTATACAAATTAATTGTAACAGCATATTCTTCACCCTCATCATTATAAGTGATTAAATACTTCATCACATTAAACCACTCGTTGGTTGGTTTTTTCCATTCCTGAAACAAAATCTCCTCTCTTTTATTTCCTTTATAATTAACACTTTTTAGCTGCGCATTTACCCAGTTTTTAAAATTTTCATCCCATCGCTGAGTAATGGCCTCAATTTCATTGCCTCGTTCATCATACGTATAATTTATACGCAAATAATTTATCCAGTGCTGATTATCAATATCATAGGCCTGAACAAAATTTTCAGTAGGTTGATTTTTATCATTAAATCTTCTGATCTCTCTTTCAAAAAAGATCCATGTACCAGATTCATCATGATATTTAAAAGTGTACAATGTATCGGCATTTGCCCAATTCATTTTGTTTTCTTTTTCGGTGGGTATTTCTGATTTTGGTTGAGCACTGACTGTTGTCATCATCAAAGCCGACACCATTAAACCCATCATAATTTTAATCATTGTTTTCATAGCTTTGTAAATTTTGGTTTTACTTTAATTTGTTTATTGGCATTCTAACTATTAGATGACTATAAATTAAAATACCCTATTTTTTTCTTTTCAATAAAAAAACAAACACATTCTAAAGAAGTTCAATCATTAGTTTATTCTTTATTTTTAAAAATATTTATTGTTTATATTCATTCCCTGTTAAATAATATTAACTAAAATTGTTGATAACTTAACATTAAATTAATACATATTTTAGTATTCCCATATTACATTCGCAACATAATATTTTAAAAACCCAAAGGATATTATGTTAACCGTTAATCATTTTAGAAACAAGTACATTGTTTCGTTTTACAATGTTTCTAAATTAAACATTTTAAACGCATCAGAAATTGAGCAAAAAGTTTTGCCTATTGTAACTAATCCGGGAACCCAATTATTAATAAACTTCTCGGGGATTAACTTTATTGATAGTGCAGGATTTGAAACTTTATTAAAAATTTACAGGTCATCGAGAATAAATAACTCAACCTTTAAATTTATGAATGTATCGGACGAAATAAAGGAATTAATAAAGCTTGTTGAACTAGAACATATTTTTGAGATAGCATAAAAAAACGAGGTGAAAATAACACCTCGTTTTCTATTAAAAAATTTTTATCAATGTTTTGTTGCTACTTCACCAATTAGTGTTGCAGAAGTACAATCAATAATTTCAACATCGACATAATCTCCCACCTTATAATTTAATCGCGGAAAAACAACTACTTTATTTTGTGAATTACGTCCAAAAAAGTGATCCTTAGATTTTTTAGAAACACCTTCAATCAATACTTCAAATACTTTACCCAGATCATTCTTTTTGCTTTTCGCAGAAAGCTCTCCTTGCAAATCAATAATCTCGGTAAGCCGCCTTGTTTTATCCGACTCTTTTACATCATCCTTTAAATACCTTGCGGCATATGTTCTGGGGCGTTCAGAATATTTAAACATAAAAGCTAAATCATATACTACATCTCTCATTAAGCTCAAGGTTTCCTGATGATCTTCTTCTGTTTCTCCAGGAAAGCCGGTCATTAAATCAGTAGTAATCGCGCAATCAGGTAAAATTCTTTTTATCTCTTTTATTCGATCCATATACCATTCTCGGGTATAACCCCGGTTCATTTTTTCTAATATTCGTGTACTGCCCGACTGTGCTGGCAAATGAATATGATTACAAATATTATTGTACATAGCCATTACATACAATACATCATCCGACATATCCTTTGGATGGGAAGTTGAAAAACGAATACGAAAATCAGGGCTTATTTTAGCTACAGATTCTAATAACTGGGCAAAAGTTACCGATTTATCATGGTCTTCCATTTTCCAGTGATACGAATCAACATTTTGGCCAATTAAAGTAATTTCCTTAAATCCTTTTTCAAATAAATCACGGGCTTCGTTCAGAATTGTTTCAGGATCACGGCTGCGTTCAGCACCTCTAACGTAGGGGACAATACAATACGAGCACATATTATTACATCCCCGCATAATGGATATAAAAGCAGAAATCCTGTTTTTATCTAACCGAACCGGATTAATATCAGCATAAGTTTCCTCTCTCGATAAAATTACATTCACTGCTTTTTGTCCGGATTCAACCTCTTCGAGTAATGATGGCAATTCACGGTAAGCATCGGGGCCTACAACCAAATCTACCGTTTTTTCTTCTTCAATTAACTTTTCTTTTAAACGTTCTGCCATGCAACCAATTACACCAACTTTAATGGAAGGTTTTTTCTTCTTTATTTGCTTAAAAACGTCTAATCGTCCCCAAACCCTTTGCTCAGCATTTTCCCTTATCGAACAGGTATTGACTAAAATAACATCGGCATCATTTATATCTTCTGTAACCGAATATCCCCTTTCTTGCAATACAGAAACCACAACTTCGCTGTCGGCAATATTCATTTGGCAACCATACGTTTCTATATATAACTTAGGATTTCCTTTTTTACTTTCCTGATTATTCATATCAACCATCGTAGTATATTTATTTTTTGCAAATTTATTAAAAATTAAACGCCAAATGTTATCAAAAAAATATTCTTTAACAGAAAAAGACAAAGTTGTCCGAAATATATTGTAGAAAATCATATCTTCATAAATATTTATCATATTCTTTTACAGGCTTTTTAATTTTTAGTATTTTTACCCTCCCATTTTCAATAAAGTATTAACAGATAATATTTAATTAATATGTCAGGTCACAGTAAATGGTCAACCATTAAGCGAAAGAAGGGAGCTGCCGATGCAAAGCGCTCCAAAATGTTTTCTAAAATTGTAAAAGAAATTTCTGTAGCCGTAAAAGAAGGTGGCCCAGATCCGGAAGCAAACCCACGATTACGCCTGGCCATGAATAATGCCAAAGGGGTAAACATGCCTAAAGACAATGTTGAACGAGCCATTAGTAAAGCAGATAAAGAAGGCGACAACTTTGAAGAAATTACCTTTGAAGGATATGCTCCCAATGGAATAGCCGTTTATGTGGAATGCCTTTCCGATAATAGAAACCGTACCGTGAGTAGTGTGAGGGCTATTTTTACCAAATATGGCGGGAGCCTGGGGAAAAATGGTTCGTTGTCATTTCTTTTTGAAACCAAAGGAATTTTTACCGTCCTAAAAAATGAGGATATTAATTTAGATGATTTTGAACTGGAAATTATTGATGCCGGCGCTGAAGATATTGAAATTGAAGAAGAGGTAATTACAATTACTACAGCCAAGGAAGATTTTGGGAACGTACAGAAAAAACTTGATGAATTAGGCGTAGAGGTAGAAAATGCAGGATTACAAAGAATTCCCAACGACACAAAAGCCCTGGATGTAGATGCTGCTTTAAGAGTAATGAAAATGATTGATGCTTTTGAAGATGATGACGATGTACAAAATGTTTATCATAACCTTGAACTAACGGATGAGGTTGCAGCAGCAATGGAATAATATTTAAAAATATTTGTCAGCGGCTGTTTCAATATTGGGAATAGCCGCTTTTTTTATCCTTACAATTTAAATTGTAAATTTAAACCTTGATTTAACCGATTATGCAAAAAAAATTTATATTATCTCTCGACCAGGGAACATCAAGCTCCAGATCATTCCTTTTTAATAAAGATGCCCTGATCATAGCTGTTCAACAAAAAGAGTTTAATCAATATTATCCATATCCCGGCTGGGTTGAACATAACCCCGAAGAGATATGGGAATCGCAACTAAATACTGCCACAGGATTAATAAAAGAATCAAATATTAATCCACAGGAAATTGCTGCCATAGGAATTGCCAACCAACGTGAAACCATAATTTTATGGGACAAAAACACGGGTAAACCAGTATACAATGCTATTGCTTGGCAGGATAAGCGAACTGCTGACTTTTGTAAAAAACTCCATAACCAGGGATGGAGTGAGTATATCAAAAAAAATACCGGTTTAATTATCGACTCCTATTTCTCCGCAACAAAAATCCATTGGATATTACAAAATATACCAGGTGTTAAAGAAAAAGCAGAAAAAGGTGAAATTTTAGCCGGAACCATCGACACCTGGTTAATTTGGAGATTAACCAATGGCAAATTACATATTACCGACTATTCCAATGCTTCGCGAACCATGCTTTTTAATATCAGAACTCTGCAATGGGATAAAAAATTGCTGGCCCTATTCGAAGTACCACATCATATTTTACCCGATGTTAAAGGCACATCGGAAATCGTTGGTGAAACAGACCCCAAAATTTTGGGTGCCAAAATTCCCATATCCGGAATTGCCGGTGACCAGCAAGCTGCACTTTTTGGGCAAACATGCCTAAGTAAAGGAACAGCAAAAAATACCTATGGCACGGGATGTTTTATGTTGATGAATACGGGCGAAAAAATGGTTGAGTCGCATTCAGGCCTGGTAACAACCATTGCCTGGGGAATAAATAAAAAGATTAATTATGCCCTCGAAGGGAGTGTATTCATTGCCGGAGCGGCTATTAAGTGGTTGCGCGATGCTTTACATTTAATCCAATCGGCCAACCAAACAGAAAAAATTGCCAATGAAATTGAGGATACTGAAGAGGTTTATGTTGTTCCTGCCTTTACGGGGCTTGGGGCTCCTTATTGGGATATGTATGCCCGAGGCGCAATTCTTGGATTAACCCAGGGAGTTACCGATAAACATATTATCCGGTCTACCCTTGAGTCTTTGGCATACCAAACTATGGATGTTTTAAAAGCTATGGAAAAAGATTCAGGAATTCAATTGAAAGCCCTTAATGTTGATGGTGGAGCCTCGGTAAATAATTTTTTAATGCAGTTTCAGTCCAATATCTTAAACGTTGATGTTATTCGGCCAGCAAATGTTGAAACAACCGCCCTTGGAGCTGCTTTATTAGCCGGACTGGCAACAAATTTCTGGTCAATGGATGAAATAATAAAAAAAAGAAAAATAGAAAAGGTTTTCCATCCGTTTATGGAAGAAACGAAAAGAATAAAGTTATATAATGGCTGGAAAAAAGCTGTAGAAAAAGCAAAAGGCTGGCAACAGTAAAAAAATAAAAAATGAGCAAACTAATAAATCAATTAGTAAGCATCCTTTTGTTAACCATTTTAATTTCCGGATGCTCTTCGATTAAAGAAATTCAGATCGGCGACATTAAAGATGTTCGCTTAAAAAGCATAAAGAATAATCTGGTAGGCCTTGAGTTAGACCTTCCGGTAACCAATCCGGGAAACTTTAAAATCAAAATTATTGATATGGATTTTGATATTTCTGTTAATGGAAAGCATTTGGGCAAAATAGCCAATCCGGAAAAAATTGTGATCCCTTCAAAATATAATAACATTCAAACTTTTCCGGTTCAAATAGAGCTTTCGAATTTTCTTTCAGGAGCATTATCGATGTATAGATTAAGAAATATGAAAAATTTTGAAATTCAAATTAAAGGGAAGGTAAAAGCCCGTTCGTTTCTATACATTAAAACAATGGATATTGATGAAAAAAATAGGGTCAGTTGGTAACCTTTCTTCTGATAAAAATTGATTATTTTTGTGCTATAAAATCTAGTAAATTATGAAAAATTCCATCTCGCTTATATGTTCCATTTTATTGATGTTTTTTTTACCTATAATTCATGGCTATAGCCAGATTTCATCCGCAGCAGACATCGATATTTTATCAAAAATTGAAAAGAATGAACCGGGCAGCGGAAATGTTATTATCTCGCAAGATATTCGAGTGAATAATTTAATATTCAATCATATCGAGCAAAACAAACGAAAAGCCGGTGTGCCGGGATATCGAATTCGTATTTTTAATGATATTGGAAGCGATGCACGAGAGAATTCGCAAAAGGTAAAAGCCGATTTTTTTGATAAGTTTCCTGATATTCCTGTTTACAGAGAATATGATAATCCTTATTTTAAAGTTTACGTGGGTGATTTCAGAACAAAAATTGATGCCATGAAAAAATTTAAGCATATAAAACATTATTTCCCAGCTGCGTTTATTGTTCCTGATGAAATAAATTATCCCTCGCTTGAGGAATAAAAATTATTACTTTATGCCTTTAACAAATGATATACAAGAGTTAAAAAAATATTCTTTGGAGATACGCAAAGATGTTGTTCGGAGTTTAGCCGAAGCCGGCTCCGGACATCTTGGTGGCTCATTAGGATTGGCCGATATTTTTACCTGCCTTTATTTTAATATCTTAAATCATAAACCCGACAACCCTGATTGGGAAAATCGCGACCGCCTCATACTGTCCATTGGCCATGTTGCTCCGGTATTTTATGCTGCACTTGCACATAGTGGTTATTTTAACCCAAAAGAATTGATGACCTTGCGCAAGTTAGGCTCTCGTTTACAAGGCCATCCGGGAAAAGAACACGGGCTGCCAGGGATCGAATTATCAACAGGGTCACTGGGGCAGGGATTATCGGTAGCTGTTGGTTTAGCTTTAGCCGGAAAAATGGATAAAAAAACATGGAATGTATTTTCTATACACGGTGATGGAGAGTTACAAGAAGGAGCCATTTGGGAAGCTGCCATGAGTGCTTCGCATCACCAATTGAATAATTTGGTGGCTTTGGTCGATAGAAATTATGTGCAAATAGACGGAAAAAATTCAGACGTAATGGAAGTTGAGCCACTCAAAGATAAATTTGAATCGTTTGGATGGGAAGTAATGACTTGTAACGGGCATGATCATAAAGATATTATTACTACGTACCAAAAAGCCATTGACTGGGCAAAAGGGCCGGCAGTAATTATAGCCAAAACCCACATGGGAAAAGGAGTGAAAAGAATTGAAGATGATTATCGCTGGCACGGAAAACCACCTAAACCCGAACAAGTTGATGTGTTTATTAAAGAACTGGAAAAAAATCAATAAAAAACAATGTTTACATTAAAGCAATTAAAACCCACACGTTTCGGATTTGGCGAAGGACTGAAATCTTTGGGCCAAAAATATCCAAATGTTGTTGCTTTAGGGGCTGACATCACTTCTTCTGTAAGTGTTAATTTTTTTAAGGAGGCATTTCCCGATCGATTTTTCTCGTTCGGCATTGCTGAACAAAATATTATGGGAGCAGCTGCAGGATTTGCTTTGGGCGGGAAGATTCCTTTTGCTACCACTTATGGTGTTTTTTCTGCTTTACGTGCCACCGACCAGGTTAGAATTTCCATTTGCTATAATAACCTACCGGTAAAAATAGGAGGTGCACATGCCGGAATATCTGTGGGCCCGGATGGAGCTACACACCAGGCTTTAGAAGATATTGCTATCATGAGGGTTTTGCCAAACATGACTGTTCTTTCACCGTGCGATGCCACACAAACCAAACTGGCAACCATTGCCTCTGTTGAGCAAGTTAACGGGCCGGTATATATTCGTTTTGGCAGAGAAGCCGTTCCGGATTTTACTACAGAAGATTTACCCTTCGAAGTAGGCAAAGGGCAATTGTTAAAGGAAGGAAAGGATATTACCATTATAGCAACAGGACACCTGGTATGGGAAGCTTTACAAGCTGCCTACATGCTCGAAAAACAAAATGTTGATGTGCGACTAATTAATTTACACACCATTAAACCTATTGATGAAGAAATAATAATAAAAGCAGCTAAAGAAACAGGATTAATTGTAACAGCCGAAGAACATCAGATTTATGGAGGGCTGGGTAGTGCTGTTGCTGAAGTACTGGCCAAAGAGCATCCTGTAAAAGTTAAAATGATTGGCATGAACGATCAATTTGGCGAATCCGGGAAACCGGAAGAACTCATGCAAAAATATGGATTAACATCGGGCCATATTGCTGAAAAAGTAATAGAAATGAATAAACAGAAACAAAACAATGAGCGACCAGATTAAACACGAATGCGGTATTGCACTTATCCGGTTATTAAAACCTCTCGAATATTACCAGTCTAAATACGGCTCGTGGATGTACGGCTTACAAAAGCTGTATTTACTGATGGAAAAACAACACAACCGGGGACAAGACGGAGCCGGACTGGCAACGCTAAAATTTGATCTGTCTCCCGGAAAAAAATATATCCATCGTTTCCGTTCCAATGGCGGCTCACCCATAAAAGAGGTTTTTGCAGAAGTTAATAACTACCACGAAATTATTGAAGAGAAAAATCCCGATTTACTAAAAGACCCGGTATGGGCAAAAGAAAATTTACCCTCAGCCGCAGAACTATATTTCGGGCATTTGCGATATGGTACTTTCGGCGGAGATGACATTGAATTTGTACAGCCCATTATGAGGGAGAATAACTGGAAATCCAGGAACCTTATCATGGCGGGAAACTTTAACATGACCAATGTGGACGAATTATTCCAGGTACTCATTGATTTGGGGCAGCATCCCAAAGAGTACTCAGATACTGTCACGGTTCTGGAGAAAGTAGGCCATTTTCTTGACGAAGCCAATCAGTACCTTTTCCGGCAATATAAAAATGAAGGGATTAGCAATAAAGAGATTTCTACCCTTATTGCTCAAAATCTTGATTTGGGTAATGTATTGCAAGAAGCAAGCAGAGATTGGGATGGAGGATATACTATTGGAGGAATGATAGGGCATGGAGATGCTTTTGTTATGCGCGACCCTTGGGGAATAAGGCCGGGATTTTATTACAAAGATGATGAGATTGTGGTTGTCGCTTCCGAAAGGCCCGTAATACAAACGGTAATGAATGTTAAGGCCGAATCAATAAAAGAAATAACACCTGGCGGAGCACTTATTATTAAACGAGACGGCAGAGTATTAAATGAAGAAATCCGCGTACCTCAAAAAAGAAGTTCATGTTCCTTTGAAAGAATCTATTTTTCCAGAGGGAGTGACAAAGATATTTATCAGGAAAGAAAACAATTGGGCAGACTACTGATGCCCCAAATATTACAAGCCATTAACCATGATTTGGGAAACACTGTTTTTTCTTTTATCCCAAATACTTCAGAAACTGCATTTTATGGAATGGTGGACGAACTTAAAAGTTATCTTTTAAAAGAACAAAGAAAAGAAATTTTAAACCTGGGCAGCAAGCTAAACGAACAATTGTATGACAAGATCATGTCGAAAAAAGTCCGCGTAGAAAAAATTGCCATTAAAGATATTAAACTCAGAACTTTTATTGCGCAGGATCAAGGAAGAAACGACCTGGTAGGCCACGTTTATGACATTACCTATGGCACTGTACGCGAAGATATTGACACACTGGTAGTAATAGACGATTCCATTGTAAGGGGGACAACCCTAAGAGAGAGTATTTTGAGAATTCTCGACCGTTTAAAACCTAAAAAAATCATTGTGGTTTCATCATCTCCACAAATTCGTTATCCGGATTGTTATGGTATTGACATGGCCAAGTTAAGCGATTTTGTTGCTTTTAGAGCTGCTATTGCTTTATTAAAAGAGTCGGGAAAGGAAAATATTATCAATGAAGTGTATAAAAAATCAAAGGCACAGGAAAACCTGCCAAAAGAACAAATTGTAAATTATGTAAAAGAAATTTACAAACCCTTTACTCCTGAACAAATCTCTGCAAAGATTGCTGAAATGCTAAAATCCAAAAATCTCCATGCCAACGTTGAAATTGTTTACCAAACCATTGAAAATTTACATGCTGCATGTCCTAACGATACAGGCGACTGGTATTTTACCGGAAAATATCCCACTCCGGGAGGGAACAAAGTGGTCAACAAATCGTTTATCAACTTTATTGAGGGAAAAAATTTACGGGCTTATTAAGTATTATTTCTTGACTTTGATAGTTAAAAAACACAAATATTTCATTATTAATTGTTTGTACTTTTAAGCAAGCACTACCTTTTAATCAAAATACCGATTTATAATCCTTTGCGATGTCCTATCTCTTGGTGGCACTATTTTTAATTTATTGAAAATTACTTGTTCATCTTCATTTATATTTGAACGCATGTATATAAACTCATCAGATTTGTCCTCTTTTATAATTGACATTTGCATTCGATCAAGAGCCTTGCTGATGGATTTATATTGCAATCCTGTAATATTGCGCAAATAATTTATAAAAGTATAAACCAGAAAACACATTGCAATATGGCCTTCAATTCTTCTATCTGTCCAATGATAGATAGGACGTATTTCCAATTGGCTCTTTAATGCTCGAAAAGCATGTTCTACTTCATATAAGTCATTATACTTAGAAAGTATTTCTTCTACCAGCAATTCAGTTGTTGTTGCTATTGCTTTAAAACCATCATATTTTGCATCTTGTGCTATCTTTTCTTTATCTAATAAAGGCTTGCCTTCCTCTGATGTTGCAATAAATCGTCCGGCACCACGTTTCTTTACAGTTTTATATTTGCTGGGGTTAGCAAACCAGGTTTCAGCCTTTTTAATAAGCTTTTCCCGCTCATAAGCATCCTTTTTTGCTCTTTTTGATGAATATGTACATATTATTTTACGCCCGTTATACTCTAAACTGGTATAACTAAAATCTGATTTCTTGGTTTGGTTGTTTATTGCTTTATGATTATTAAAATTGAGTAATTGGGCTTTTATATCTTCCGGCAAACTTTTTATTCGATCTCCTAAGATGTAATCCGGTTGATTATCAATTATATAATTTCTATTATCTTTATCAATCATTGCGCTATCTGCTACAACAATTACCCTATCGATATTGCACTCTTTTTTCAAATCTTTTAAAGCATCTATCATGGTATGGCCTTCATAAGTATTACCCTCATAAATATGGTAAGTTACCGGATTTCTGAGTTTATCTACAAGCAATCCCAATACAATCTGCGTTTATGTGCTTTCCCATCTTTGCTATACCCTTTCTTTTTCTTACTGCCAGGTGTTTCTTTTTGACTGTCAAAATATATAGTTGTTATATCATAAAATACTACATCCAGTTCCTGTGTAAATAATGAACGTTGTTGATGGAATAAATGCTGTTTTGATGCTTCTTGTTTTTCGCTAATAATATCAAGGGTTCTGTAAAAATGTTGCAACTCAGCGGTTTCGTCTCATTTTATTGATTTCATGATACATGATCAACTTGTTTAATATCTATTCATAATTACCAGTTTTAAATTTCTGGTAAAGTTCTGCATCATTGTTGCCAAAAACTATGTATTCCTATTTGCCAAAAATTGTATATTCTTATTTACCGATTAGATCGAACTCCTCCGATAATTCCAAAGATGACATCCCTTTCTTTTTTGTGCTTATTTTGAATACTATGTGAAACGCAATTAACAACGAAAATTTAAGTTTGTCAAACACAGTACCTGCTGTAGGACTTTCGTCGTATTTACATCGGTTGCATCGTCTTGAATAGGGTTTGTGTCCTTTGCAATATGTGCTGTTGCCACATTTCCTGCAAATGTAACCTTCTGTCCATTTTATATCAGACAAATACTTGTAGCAATCTTCATCTGATTTAAAGTGCTGATTGAACTTAATTGAATTCACCCCTTTAAATCTATTATCCTTTTCCATGCTACAAAAGTAGCATTATTTATTGGGAGTTCTTTCCACGCTTATACCAATAAATTTGTTTCAAAATCATTTGATGGCGAACAGCTAACTGGCGATTTAATCATAAGAGATGTAACTAAAGGAATTGCTTTATATGTTGATTTTAATGGCATAGCCGTAGATCCTTATGGACAAACCAAAGCTGGTTTTGAAATTAGTGGTGAAATCAACAGGAAAGACTTTAACTTATCATGGAATGCAGTTACAGAAGCTGGAAGCATCATAGTTTCCGACAAGGTTAAATTGGCAATCGACGTACAATTTGTAAAACAGGCTTAAGCAGCAGATATTGCCGGCATCCAAATTATTACTAATCTTACTTATTTTGCAATCGCTTTGGCTATTCCGGGTATGTTCATTTCCATTAATACCATTGGTGTTGCCGGTGGAGTGATCGTTATGCGGGTGAGTTATGCCATCAAAACAATCTGACCCCGATTCCAAACTCAATCCAATCAGCCTTAAATCCAGCTTGAGTTTTTAATCCTATTTGAGCAAACAAGCGATTCATAAATTGATATTTTAGTGCGGGCCTAAAAAAATAATTACCTTTATATTTTCGCCCTTTTTCTTGTAAATAAGTTCCCACTTGAAGCCGGAGCGCTAATTTCCAAAACAAAAGATCGTATCCTCCATGTATACCCATAAAAAAATATTTTTCATTGGGGAAGTGGGTAATTAAACTGGAATCATAAAAACCATCAATCCCTAAGACAAACCCACTCTTTTCATTTAAGATGTAAAGATACTCCACCATAACAGTAGCTGTTCCAAACTGTTTATTAGTCCCACTATTTTCATCGTTTTGCACCAAACCACCTGCTCCATAAATAGAAATGTCTGATTTGTTGATAGGCTCTGCTCGTTTAATAGGAGCGGGTTGAGGTCGGACATTTAAAATTTGCTGCGGAAATTCCGAGTTGTCAATTTTATTTTGTTGGCTGTTAAAGTGGTATCTGAATCCAAGATTGAGCCCCAACATATTTAACCCTGCATTAGGCTTAAACATCCGTCCATTGCTGAAATGCGTAATATCAATGCCATAAATAAGATCCATCTCACGATTTAATCGGTAATTTGCACCCAAGTTTAGATTAAAATAGACATTAAACTGGGATCCAATGGCATCATTGGCCACATTGGTCTCCGGATCATAGGGTTTTAAATCATAACTCAATCCAAAGGCAGGTTCAATCACCATCTGATGTCGGCGTGGTTTTGAAAGCGGAAAGGAAATAAAGCCATACAGAGCACCTGGACTACCCAGCAAATCCGTATTGCCAATAAAACCACTGTACCATCCAAAGCCATAAGCCGGATACCCAAAAATGCTTTGCCAACCGTTGGGATTATTGCTTTGCCAGCCATATCGCACCTCAATGGCCCCATAGCCATTTTCTAATGCATCTTTCAAGTTGTCTCCAGTATATAAATGTGAGCCGGAATGTCCTTTTATCTCAAAAAACCTAAAGTCACCTATAGATTCGACATATTGAGCATTTACTATTTCACTACTCAACAGTAGCAATCCTATCCATCCAATTAAAACCTTTCTCATTAACAATTATTTATACCTAAATTGAGCGATTTTCTTCAAAAAAGATAAAAGATATGTTGCACAGCTAATTGATACTGTATGATTTAGTGGTATAAAATAAAAAATAACATTCACCAATTAGGTGCACAATACTATCTTTTATGGGTACTAAAATAACAAAAATTGCCGCCACAAGCAATAAAATTTCAACCCGTGGGGCCTTCCTTTATTTCTTCGCTACGTCCGGCAAACCGGCTTATATAAGCTAATTCAGACGCTTTAGCGGAAATGATTTCAACGAATTCTACTTTAACAACACACAGGTATTCAGCAACATAAGCTGATATTTTTTCGATTTTGTTGCTACAAATTTTTCTCTAAGTCTGTTTTTTTCATTTTAAAAAGTTTTAAAACCTGTTCTTGTAGATCGTTGAGTTGTGTTATTTTAATGCTTTCAACATTTCTCCCCAAGTCTAACGTTACCAGTTTAATATCCTTGAGCTCCTCCAATATGTCGGAAAACGACAGTTTGCTTTTTGTCTTTTTGTTCCATGCTACCAGGAAAGGGAAGATTTTGTCTTCCATCTCTTTGACAATGGCGTAAGAGAACATGGAAAGCAACACATGCCCACGGGTTTGAGCTTCGTTGCGGTGGTAAACCGGGCGTACCTGGATATTGTCGCTCTTGAAATCGCGGAACGCTTGTTCAACATGTTGCAGGTTTTTGTATTGTTGCCTGACTTCTGTTTTTTCCATTTGCCCTTTTTCGACATTGGTGCACACAACATATTTCCCGGCAAGCTGTTTTGCCTGTTGGTACTTTTCTGCTTTGAAATCAATTACAAATGCCTGGTTGCTTATTTCTATAATTTCATAATACTGTTTTAACCTTCGCTTGGATAATATTTTTTCGATGCGCAATTTGTAACTATCAAGTTGTTTTTCGCTAAAACTGGCTACCAATTTTTTATTTTTATGCCCATCTTTTAATTTTTGAATATTTTCGGTGTTTTGCCTGTGGCGTTTCTCCCACGATGCTTTTACTTCTGATATTTCATCATCGGCAATCCCGCGTATAGTTTTCAGGTAAGCCAGCTCCTGCTCCTGGAGCGCCGCGTTCACCGACAGCACGTACCGTTCCCCTTCGTACTCCACTTCTGCCAGCTCGTTGCTGAACAGCTTTAATTGTATAATATCGTTGTCCAACAGGTTTTTTATTTCCTGGTTAGTCAACCCCGTTATGTAGTGGACCCCCTGCTTGTCTGCCTCGTCCAGCCCTTCTAAATTATAGCGGATTTTCATCCCCCTGTCGCCCACGAAAATAACCTGGCTGGTATTAAATTCTTCCTTTATGCTTTTTATTTGTTCCAGAACGGTGGTGTAATCGCTGATATTCCCTTCAAAAACCTCAATCTTTAAGGGGAAACCTTCGCTGTCGGTAATTAACCCGATGTTGATTTGCATTTTCCCTTTTTTCTTGTCGCGGTTGTAGCCATAAGCGGCAAGTTCGTTTTGTGTGCCTTCAAAATAGGTGCTGGTTATATCGTACAAATAGACTTCTTTGTGTTTGTTTTTATGGTATAAAAGCCACTTGCGTTCTATTGCTTTCTGCACCTCGCTGGCCTGCCCCAGGGCGGAATACAGGTGGTCAACTTTTATGTTCCCCATGTCAATTCCAAATTGTGAACAAATGTTTTTATTGCGCCCAAGCCAGTTATAGATGCCCAGTTTGCTGCCCCTTGTAATTATTTTTCCGATAACAATTGCTTTTAAGAGTGCAGCCTCCTGCGGGGGAAGTACTTTTTCGATGGTTTGGCTAATCCGCAATTTATCCATAAGGTGTATCAGCAGGAATGCCAACCCGAAATCAATGGCGCTTTTGGCCATGATGCTTTTGGCTGCGACCAAAGCGCCTTTGCCGTGTTTGAGCACGTTCTCAACGGTCAGGACAAGTTCTTCCGGCATATACGAGAGGTTTGCCTCTACTTTTGTCTTTATTTTCCCGTCTTGCCGGTACTTGGTGCACAGCAGGGTAGAAGTATAGGCCTTGCCATTTTTGCCTGTTGTTTTGTTTCTTTGTACATACATGCTGCAAAGATAATAATAGTTCCTACATTAAAACAATATTTACACAATTTAATAAATTAACTTACAAATAATTGATTGTTAATAATAATTATATATTAGTTGCTACAAATGTTAAAAAATATGATGCTTTAAGCTGGTAGACAGGAAATTGTGTAAGTTAAATCCGCTTAAACATCCTACAACTGCAACCTGACTATTAGCCGGTTTTTCCAACGTTACCACAATATTGCCATCCCACACCTACACTTTTATTGCCTTTTTTAACGGTTCCGGTTTCATCAATAATTAATCGGGTGAGTTTGCTCTTGGGAAGATCCATGCTGGTTTGGATTGTAGCCTGATCTATTGCCAGACGAGCATCCCAAAGCGCATTTGTAATAAAATGTTGAATTTGAAAATAGTCGGCATCAGCTTGGCCTTCGCAAATTCGTTCTATATTGCGCACATTGCTAATGAACAATCCATGCACATATATTTCTGCTTTATCAAAAATTTTTTCGTTTTGTTTTTGAATATGTCCTGATATTCAGACATATAGTCATCGAGCTGCTTGGCGCAAGCGGCAAGTGTTTTTCCATAATTTTTTGTATTTTTCTGTTGAATTAAACATTGAAACGAACGATAAGTTTGTTTTTCTTTATATGCCTCGAAAATACTAATTTTAGGGCATTTTTCAAAACTTTAGATATTGATTATCAGAAAACTAAATCATTTTTCCTAATCTGTCAAAGCAGAATTATTTAGTGATCGAAAATCAAAAATAAGTTGTAAAATGAATATTTTATTAAAAATAACAAACTTAAAATATAAACCGGTTAATATTTTCAAAACAATTACAAATTTATCATTTTCATCCAAATCATTATCTTTACCAACAAATAACAAAAACCATGAAAAATTCTTTAATCAACCGTTTTTTAAGATATATACAAATCGATACCCAATCGGACGAAAATTCCAAAACTTACCCGAGTACCCAAAAACAATTGGACTTAGCCCGATTGCTTGAAAAAGAATTAAAAAACTTAGGTTTAGCTGATGTGGAACTGGACAACTATGGATATGTTACCGCTACCTTGCCATCGAATATAAAAAAGGATATTCCGGTGATTGGGTTTTTTGCACACATGGATACTGCCCCCGATATAAGCGGCAAAGATGTTAAACCTCAAATCTTTAAAAATTACGATGGAAAGGATATCTCCATTAACAAAAAGATGAATGTTTGTCTTTCGGTTAAAGATTTTCCCGAACTAAAAAATTATACCGGACAAACCATAATCACAGCCAGTGGTGATACCCTCCTTGGCGCGGATGATAAAGCCGGAATTGCCGAAATAATGACTGCTATAGAATATTTAGCAAATAATCCGAAAATAAAACACGGTACCATTAAAGTGGCTTTTACTCCCGACGAGGAAATTGGGAAAGGAGTAGACCATTTTGATGTACAAAAATTTGGTGCCGATTATGCTTATACACTAGACGGTGGCCCATTGGGAGAGCTGGAATATGAAAATTTTAATGCCGCCTCGGCAAAAATAAAAATTCAAGGCCGAAATATTCATCCCGGATATGCCCGTGGAAGAATGATTAATGCCATTTTAGTTGCTGCGGAAATTAATAATATGCTACCCCTGGAGCAACGGCCTGAACTAACCCAGGATTACGAAGGATTTTTTCATATCGTAAAATTTAATGGGTCGGTTGAAAATACAGAAATACAATACATTATTCGCGATCACGATCAGCAAAAATTCGAACATAAAAAAGAAGTTATAAAAAATATTGTTGCACTAACCAACCAGAAATACAATGAGAAAGTGGCTACGCTTGAACTAAAAGATCAATATTACAATATGCGCGAAAAAGTAGAGTCTGTGATGCATATTGTAGAAAATGCAAAACAAGCCATGTTAGAACTTGAAATTACACCAGATGTTAAACCCATTCGCGGGGGTACCGACGGTGCAAGATTATCGTATATGGGCCTCCCCTGTCCTAACCTTTTTACCGGGGGGCATAATTACCATGGCAAATATGAATTTATCCCGCTTGAATCGATGGAAAAGGCGGTAAAGGTTATTCTTAAAATAATTGAAAAATCGATAGCATAAATAAAGGCGCTATCCAAAGTAAGCAAGGGCTTCGCTTTGAGCGAAGCCCTTGCTTACTACAACCATTTCATAATTTTTAGATGGCCTTATTATCTTTTAGTGGAGAAAAAACTATTTAACCTCTATTTGAAAAATATTTCCAACATTAGGATCTAAAACTTTCTCTTTTTCGGGTTCCTTTGTGGTTTTATTAGTATTTCCTAAGTTTTTAGATTGATTTAATTCCCAGGGTAATGTAAAATGATCTCCTTCATCCCAGTGAACATGGGTCGCAGGAGATGATTCAAAATAAGCTCTTACTTCCATGCCAGAATTGGCATAATAGTAACCCGTTGGAGTAGCATTTTCATTGTTTTCTATTACAATATTATCTTCAGTTTCAACGTCTGTACCATAGTTAACATAAAAGGGGGTAAGATTATCGGTTCCTGAATTTGTAACATAAAAGAAAACAAAATCTGAACTTACATTCAAATTCCAGGCACTATATTCATTAAGGTTAGCTGAACCTTCCCAGGAAATTGGCAATCCTATTATATCCCCTGAATTTGTTGTACCAGAAGCTTCTGCATTAAAATTTACCGTTGTATTATCAATACTTGCAAATAATACATAATCATCAACAGGGATCGTTTTATCTTTATTGTTTATCGTAATATCAATTTCTGTTTGCGTAGGATTAAGAAATTTTACAATATTAATATAATCCGTCATCGTAACTTGATTGGACCCTCCGTCATTGGTTACTTCAAGGGTTACATCAAAAGTACCGGGAGCGGTATAAGTAACGGTAGGATTACTTTCTGTTGAAGTAGTGGGAGTTCCTCCTTCAAATGTCCAATACCATTCGGATGGACTGTTGGATGAGTTATCTGTAAAATTAATGGTTATCGTAGAATTTGTTGATGAGCCTTCGGTTGCACTAAAGGCGGCATCGGGAGCATCCTCTTCAGGAGCATCCTCGTCTTCACAACTAATCAATAGAAGTGAAGAAAGAGCAATCATTGCAAAAGGTAAAAAATAATTTCTCATAACAATTAGGTTTTAATGAATAAAAAAACTTTAAGTTTTAAAACAAATTTAATGCCAAAATAATCAGCGTTTTACGAAAGTAAATTAATTCTATTTTCTACATATTGAATTTATCCAGCTTAATAAGGTTAAATATAATGTCTTATCTCTTCCAAAACTTCTTTAGCCTGTACTATAATTTTTATAAACTTTTTTAACGACTGAATGGAATAATTAATCTGTTTAGTTTATTTTAATTTATTAGAAAAAGTTTCCCAAAATTTTACATGGAATTTATAGCTATCATTTTCTTCAAGGATTTGTTTCCCCGATTTAGTTTTATCCTCAGGATTTTTACGGTATTTAATGTCTGGTTCATATAAGTATGTTCCTTCGGGATGAAACTGAATTCCCAGCACATTTGGATATTTCCGATGCACAATTGCTTCAATAATTTTACCATCGGTTGATGTGGCAATAAACTCCAATCCCTGGCCTAATTTATCAATCGCTTGATGGTGATTGCTGTAAATGAATGGATCCAAATTTTCATTATAATTCCCTACCAAAGGTTTATTATCCAATATTTTAATCTGATGGAAATTTCCTGAAAATAAAGTGGTATCAACGAATAAATTATTATTATAATTCCGGTGTTGTTGATTGTTTCCCTGCATTAAAATATCTTCTACATAATGCAAATTGTAAATCTCCGAAGGAATGTCCTGAATTAAAGTACCTCCTGCAGCAACATTCATAGTCTGCATTCCAAGACAAATAGCATAAACAATATAGTCAGGATTTTTTTCAAGCAATGGCACAAATTCAGGGTTTTGGGCTCCACCAATTAAGTGAAATAAGAATGATGCTTCGAAATAATGCCGGTAAGGGTCGGTCAATCGGGTTAACAAGTTCATTGGCTCATTGTAAGTTTCAGGAGGTAAATCCGGCCCTCCCATAAATAAAATCCCATCGCTTCTGTTAAATATTTCTGAATATATATCTGTAAAGCTATTTTCCTTATAAAGATTGTCCGGATTGATATCGTTATGTACTTCTACTAATTTAATTGGAATCCCTGTATTTTTTTCAATAAACAAAACGGAACGGGAATAATCGTAAGTTTCCTTTTCATGGTAAATCCCAACAATGTTTAAATCATTAATTTTTACAATTTCCTGATTTATAAGATAGGTAAAAAGTTTTAAATTATATTCGGTAGGATGTACAAGCGTTAATGTTTTTTCCTGTGCCCACAACTGAATGGAAAGTATAATAAATACCGGAATGGCTAAAAATAATTTTTTATTCATGATAAAAGATAAGATTTAAATAATAGATAAAAATACTTTACCTTATTTTTTAATTAAAAGTACCAATTATTTACTTATTATTTACATTCTCTCCATAAATTTTTATATGTTTAATCTTTTTATTCTATAATTTAGCAAAATAAAAATTCGTTTAATCTAGTTTATGGCCGAATATATTACCAGCACACAAAACCCAAAGATTAAGAATATTCTGAAACTGCAGCAAAAATCATCAGAGCGAAAAAAACAGAACCTTATTGTTATTGAAGGATTACGTGAAATTGAGTTGGCAAGACAATCCGGTATGCAGTTAAAAAATATTTATTATTGTAGTAAAATTATTTCCGAAGATGAAATCGAAAAACGTTTTCATTCAATATCTTCGATTTTTGAAATCAGTATTGATATTTATAAAAAACTGGCTTACCGTGGCTCTACCGAAGGGTTAATAGCGTTGGCTGAACCCAGATATTTACACTTAAGTGAATTAAAATTACAAAAAAATCCATTAATCATTGTACTTGAATCGGTCGAAAAACCAGGAAACCTGGGAGCTATATTACGTACTGCCGATGCGGCTAAAGTTGATGCAGTAATTATTTCCGATTCGTTAACAGATATTTATAATCCGAATGTTATCCGGTCAAGTATTGGATGTGTTTTTACCAACCAGGTGGTTACATGTACATCGGATGAGGCTATCGCATGGCTTAAAGAAAAAGAAATTAAATCATATGCCGCTTCGTTAACAGCCACGAATAAATATCACCAAAAAAATTTTACAAAACCTACAGCGTTTGTTATGGGCACCGAAGCGGGTGGTTTAACACAAAAATGGCTTAAAAATACCGATGAACAAATTATTATTCCCATGAGTGGGAAAATTGATTCTCTCAATGTTTCAACCTCAACAGCCATTCTGGTTTTTGAAGCCATGCGGCAACGAAATTTTTACCAATAAAAAAGCTCCTTATCAGGAGCTTAAAGTTGGGTGGAAGATGGGACTCGAACCCACGACCCCTGGAACCACAATCCAGTGCTCTAACCGACTGAGCTACATCCACCATTTTTGGATTGCAAATATAAACAAGAAATTTTATTTTATAAAAAAATCCCTGAATTAATTCTCTGGTTTATTTAAAAAAGCTAAATTATTTTTTATTTAATTGTTTCCGTGTATTTTTGCACCTTGATTTAAAAATTATCAAAGTGTGTGGTTAGCTCCTAAAAGAAACATAAATAACATTGCCGGATTACAGGTTTTTAACATTTTACGGTTTGTTACTTTTTTAATTATATCCATTGTTTTTACAAAAATCGGACTATCAAAAGAGCAAATCGGGTTGTTCGAAATATCTGTATTTATGGCTGGTTTTGCTACGTTCTTTTGGGTAACCGGTTTAATTCAAGCTTTTTTATCATTATTTAGAAAAAATAAAACATTTGGAGGTCAGCAAGATAGCAACTTCTCCAAATCCCCCGAGATTTTTAATATCTTCGTGCTTCTGCTAATTTTCAGTGTAATTGTTTTTTTTATTGGATTAACTGTTCAAAACAACTTTTCGGTTTTCGGAATTAAAGGAAAAGCTCCGCTTTTAAACGTTACGCTTTGGTATATCTTATTAAGCAGCCCTGCCTGTTTAGTCGAATATATTTACATGGTTCAAAACAAGTCGGGAAACACACTCAGCTATGCATATATAACTTATACCTTGCAACTGGTGTCCGTTCTGGTTCCGGTTTTATTAGGATATGATATTGTATGGGCTTTGCGTGGTTTAGTATTAGTTTCTATTGTCCGAAATATTTGGTTGCTAACGTTAATTTATAATTACGCCGAAATAAGATTATCTTTTTCTTACATGAAAGAGATTCTTTATTTAGCAACACCTTTAATTTTTAGCACGCTAATTAGTGGTTCGGCACAATACATCGATGGGTTGGTAGTCTCTGTACATTATTCTGCTGATGGATTTGCTATTTTCCGTTATGGAGCCAAGGAGCTACCCTTTGTGGTAATGCTTGCAGCAGGTTTAAGCTCGGCCATGCTCACCGAATTTTCTACCAAAAAAAAGGTGCTTGAATCGCTTGAAGTTTTAAAACGCAAGTCACTGCGAATTATGCATTCTATGTATCCTTTAACCATTGTTATGTTGTTATTTGCCAAACCTATTTATCACTTTGTTTTTAACGAAGAGTTTACCCGTAGTGCCGACGTTTTTGTGGTTTACTTATTGGCTATTGCCAGCCGCCTGGTATTTCCTCACACCATTCTTATCGGATTAAAAAAAACCCGAACGATATTGTATGTTTCTATTTTCGAAGTCATCGTTAATATATTTTTAAGCCTGTGGTTTGTTAAAGAGTACGGAGTAACAGGTGTAGCTGTAGCAACCATTGGAACCTACTTCTTGTCTAAAATTATTTTGATTGCATACAACTATTTCAAGTTAGGGATTAAGCCGAAAGAATATATCCCTCTAAAATGGTATATATTTTACAGTTCGGTTTTATTTATTTTATTTATTTTAATCGACCATCAAATCATCGTAATATAATTCTAAAGACATTTTGACAGTAAATATTCCACAAATTTCTTAGGTATATATTTTGATAATAAGAAAAAAAACAAAAACATTAAATTATGAATATAGCAAGATCATCTAACCCGGTTTTATCGAAAACGGCTTTTAATAGCAGGTCTTATACAACAACCTACACCGAATCCATGACATTAAACGGAACGATCAACAAGTCGGTTGCCATGTTGTTGCTTGTTATTGTAGGAGCCCTGTATACATGGAATATGTTTTTCGGAGCAACAAATATTGAAGCCGGATCTGCACTGGTTTCCAAATGGATTGCCATTGGTGGCATTGGTGGTTTTATAGCTGCTTTAATTACCATTTTTAAACGTAGTTGGGCGTATATTACAGCACCCATTTATGCAGTTCTGGAAGGCTTATTCTTAGGTGCTGTCTCGGCATTCTTCGAAGCCTCCTATCCGGGCATTGTTATACAGGCTATTGCACTGACTTTTGGAACAATGCTCATTTTATTGTTAGGATATCGGACTGGAGTAATTAACGTTACTAAAAAGTTTCGTGCCGGAGTAATAGCAGCTACCGGAGCCGTTGCATTGGTATATTTTATTTCTATTATCTTATCCTTTTTTGGTGTAAATAATTTAATTATACACAGCAATGGAATTTTAGGAATTGGAATTAGTTTAGTTATCGTTGGAATTGCAGCACTGAACCTTGTCCTTGATTTTAATTTTATTGCCAAAGGATCAGAAGCCGGATTGCCTAAATATATGGAATGGTACGCTGCATTTGGATTGATGGTTACTCTTATATGGCTTTATATTGAGTTATTAAGACTTTTATCTAAATTTGCCAGTAGAGATTAAAAACTACTCACAATACTACTAATCCGGGTTTAACCCGGATTTTTTATTTTTAAGCTCCATAAAAATAAATCGTTTAAAGACTAAATAATAGCTGATTTTATTTTAAAAATTTACTCCTTTGTTCTATTTTTACCAACCAATTAAATTTTAAAATTAATCCAATGAGTTCATTAGAAAAACATTTCGAACCCTTTAGGAAAAA
>JAXHVS010000077.1:0-10147 GCA_034189025.1 Bacteroidota bacterium | reverse complement strand
ATTTTGATAAACATCATAACCGGTAACACCCACATTATCAGTAGAAGCATTCCAGCTTAACGTGAAAGAGGTTTCTGTAATGTTCGATGCAGATAAGTTGGTAGGTGCAGTAGGTGCCTGATTGTCCTCGCCAGATTCAGTAATAACGACGGTATAATCTTCCACTTCGCCATAGCTAAAGGTTTCACAAGCAGTTTGTGCTCCATTATATTTCATGGAAACACGCATGCGGGTTGTAATTTCTGCTGTTCCTACAGGAATACTTAATGTTCCGGTAACAGTAGTATTACTTAGTGACCCTGCATCGAAAACCAATTCATTGGCATCATCAAAGTCACCATCGCCATTAAGGTCAATCCATATTTTCCAGTATTCGTTATAGGTTGAACTTCCAAATCCCGGAGTTAACGAAACGAAATAGTTCGTTCCTGGCTCCATTTCAACAGAAAGGTTTGTAAAATCTGTATAACCTGCAGCTGATGATGTATTGTTAAATGATCCAATCTCTACCTCAGCAATCCACTCGTAGCTAGAATTATTTCCTTTTGATTCGCAATAACTAACAACAAATTCGGTTGTTGTAAATGTTTTTATTGATGAATATGAGCTTGTTCCATAAGTATTTTTAGCTCTTACCTGCCATTCGTAGGTTGTTTCAGCAGATAAGTTGTTAGCATTGTAGCTTGTGCCACTAACGTTATAGGTTGACCAGGAACCACCTTGTACACGAAGTTGTACGTCGTATGAAGTTGCTCCTGTTGCAGCACTCCAGCTTAACGTAGCACTTTCGTCGGTAATGTTAGTTGTAGTTAATCCAGTTGGTGTTGATGGAGGTTCATTCGTAAACATGCTTTGTAAAGCTTGTAAAGCAAGGTTGGCATTTAATCTTCCTGAACCTAATTGTCCGGTATAGCTTGAATTAACAGCATAATGATCATCTACATTGTTTTTTAGCAGATCTGCTACTTGTGTATTTGTTAATGTAACACCATTGCGTACTGCATTTGAAATAAGTAAAGCGGCAACGCCTGAAACGTGTGGGCATGCCATTGATGTTCCTTGATAAAACCCATAACTACTGCTCGCAAGAGTACTAAGAATACCTTTTGGGTCGTTTGATGCACTTTGTTCTCCTCCTGGAGCTGAAATATCAACCCAACTACCATAGTTTGAGTAGTAACTTCTTACATCTTTATTGTTTGTTGCAGCTACAGCAAAAGCTCCTGAGTAGCATCCAGGATACCAGTCACCAGTAGCATTATCATTACCTGCGGCAAAAATGGTGATACCACCGTTTAAAACATTACCACCACCATTAGCATTAAAATAATCAATAGCATCTAATGTAGCTTGATCGTATACACCTTCGCTGGTATAACCCCAACTATTTTGTGAAATAGCTGCACCATTATCGGCAGCATAAATTGGAGCCTGGTCAAAACCTCCAGAACTGCTACTAGTAAATACCTGGCAAGACATTAATCGAACGCCATCACCAGAACCTGAGCCACCGGCAACACCCGATACCCCTGTACCATTGTTGTTAACTCCGGCTATTGTTCCTGCTACGTGTGTTCCATGATCTTCTGCAGAAAGAGTTGATGAGTTGGTAACAAAATTGTAACCTACACCAGACCAAATATTCGCTGCTAAGTCGGGATGGTTGGTTTGGATACCTCCATCAACAACTGCAACTATTACTGATGAGTAACCTTTTTCAATTTCCCAGGCTTCGGGTAAGTCAATATCTTTATCTATGGTTCCACCCTCCTGACCTGTGTTATGATAGTGCCACTGTTCATCAAAGCGAGGATCGTTTGGTGTCCATTTGGATTCTTTGCTTTCAATAGCTTCTTTTTCTTTAGGAGGTACACTACTGATTAATTTCTTTTTATAAATAGGCTCAGCAATCTCTACCTCATCTAAAGCTGCATATTTCTTTACTATCTCGATCACTTCTGCTTTTGTGTTTACTTCAACGGTAAACCATAAGTGAAATCCCCATGCCTTATGTTTTTCTCGATTTTGAACTGACTTGGCTGATTTTTCATATAATCCATCCAATAATGGAGTATACTTTTTTGCACCAAATTCTTCGTTAAGGTTGTCAATCGATTTGATTCCTGTTACCACAAATCCACTTTTCCCGGCTTCATGAATAGCATCTGGAATTGATTTATCCATTCCGGGCTTGAGTTTAATTTGAATTTTGCCCGTTTCATAAGCATCGGGAGAAACCTCCTCCAGTCTAATAGGCGGTCTTTCACCTTTAATCACTTTTATTTGCGGAAAAGCACAAATTGTGCTAATTGCAAAAATTGCTAATAGTAAAATTTTTTTCATAGAAAAATTAAGTTTAGGTTAAACAATAGTTAAATTTTAATAATTTCGATATGAAATATATAATAATTTTAAGGATTAAAAAGGAGTTATCGACAGACAACAAATTACTACCCATAAAAAATAACTTTCAACAGAATTTAACTAGATATTAACAATAATATGTTTTAAAAATAAATTTATTAATTTTGTAACTATTTTAATTATAATCTTTTAATCGTAAGAAACGTGTTTTGTTATTTGAATTATCTTTGTTAAGATTAAACGATATATCTGAAATGTTATCTAAATAAAAATCAATCTTAAAATTAAACTTTATGATTAAAAAAGGAATACAATTAACCACAGTATTATTATTTGTTGCTGTTTTTTTAGTTTCTGCACAGGATGATAAAGAAAAAGCAAATGGATATGAATTTGAGATAATTAAAGAGCTGGAAAATACTCCGGTCAAAAATCAATTCCGTTCCGGAACCTGCTGGAGTTTTTCGGCTGTATCTTTTCTTGAATCGGAAATGTTAAACATAGGAAAACCTGAAGTTGATTTATCCGAAGCATGGATAATCAGGCATTCCTATTCGGATAAAGCAAAACGATATGTAAGGTGGCACGGGCATTTGAATTTTGGTGGTGGTGGTGCATTTCATGATGTTACTAATGCAATCAAAAAGTACGGTATTGTACCTGAAGAAATTTACGACGGATTGAATTATGGAACAGAGAAATATGTTCATGGTGAGTTTGATGCTGTATTAAAAGGGTATATGGATCAGGTCATTAAAAACAAAAATCGCGAGCTAAGCACAGCCTGGCATAACGGTTTAGAGGGTATCCTGGATGCTTATCTGGGTAAAAAACCGGAAACGTTTACATATAAAGGCAAAGAGTATACGCCCAAAACTTTTGCTGCTGAGTTTACCGGTATAAACCCTGAGGATTATATTGAAATTACTTCCTTTACGCATCATCCTTATTATTCGAAATTTATTCTCGAAGTTCCTGATAATTGGTCTTACGATGAGGTTTATAATGTAACCATGGATGATTTTATTGAGATTATTGATAACTCACTGGAAATGGGACATACCGTTGCATGGGCCGGTGATGTGAGCGAAAAAGGATTTTCGTGGAAACATGGAATAGCCATTGTTCCGGATATCGAATATGAAGAAACCAGCGGAACAGATAAAGAACGTTTAACCGGATTGTCCACCGAAGAAAGGATTTATTCTTTCCAGCAACCGGTAAAAGAGATGGAAATAACTCCGGAAATGCGTCAAAAGGAGTTTGATAATTACAAAACGACCGATGACCACGGAATGCATATTGTTGGTGTAGCCAAAGATCAAACCGGCAATAAATTTTATATCGTAAAAAATAGCTGGGATGTTGATAATCCTTATGATGGATATATTTATATGTCCGAAGCATTTATTAAGTACAAAGCCACGGATATCATGATTCATAAAGATGTGGTACCCAAAAAAATAGCTAAAAAGTTAGATTTATAATAACTGGTTTAATTTTGTATTTATAACCAAAAATCCGCCATTGAAAATATTCTTTGGCGGATTTTTGGTTCAAACATTCTTGTGATTTTCTTGTTGTAATCAAAAATAGATCATTATGGATTTACAAATTAACCAGCAGACATTTATTGTAACAGGGGTAACCAGCGGATTTGGACGATCAGTTGCCCTACGTTTATTAGAAGAAGGAGCCAACGTAATCGGGGTTGCCCGCAGAAAAGAATTGCTCAGCGAATTAAGATATACCTATGACTCCCGTTTTGAATACCTTGCAGCAGATATTACTGAAGAAGGAGCTGTAGATCAGTTGATCGAAATAGCAGGGGGTACTAAAATCTCAGGAATTTTTGTGAATACCGGAGGGCCTCCGGCAAAATCATTTATGGAAACTGAAATCACCGACTGGGACGAAGCCTATCAAAAGCTTTTGCGTTGGAAGGTTGATTTGGTACAAAAGATTGTCCCACGGCTAATTGTTCAAAACTATGGGCGGATTGTATTTTTGGAAAGCGGATCCGTGAAACAACCCATCGAAAATTTAGTGCTAAGTACATCATTGCGTATGTCGGTGGTTGGAATGGCAAAAACTTTGTCGCAGGAAATTGCCAGTAAAGGAGTAACGGTTAATGTGCTGGCTCCCGGATCACATAATACTAATGCCATTGAACGGTTAATCAACAAAAAAACAGAAATGGAAGGTATTTCTTACGAAGAAGCTAAATTATTGTTTGAGAAAAATACCAAAGTTGGATTTATGGGCGATCCTGACGACCTGGCTTCGATAGCAGTTTGGTTATTGTCTCCCTTATCTAAATTTGTTACCGGACAAACGATTTCAGTGGCCGGAGGTTCAATTTTAGGAGTTTTTGGATAATGATTGTTCGATAACTGGTGAAACTTTTGTTCCCATAACTTAATTCATTTATTTTTGTGGGTGAAACATCCATGCACTGATGTTCTTACAAATTGAATGAATAACAAGGATGTATGAGGCCAATTAATTATCAAAATATATTCTCATAAATTAAAAGTTTTGCGCTTTGGAATGTAAAAAAGATCAGAATAAAGAAAATTGTAATTGTTCATACCCTTGCAGCAGAAAATGGATTTGTTGTGAGTGTATTGCTTATCATCGAAAAATGGGGCAGTTGCCGGCTTGCTACTTCCCTGATGATGTGGAAAGAACATATGACCGTTCGATTACCAGATTTTTAGAAACAGTTCAGGAACGCGATCATCATTGGAATTAAGGTATGGATAAAATAAGGTGTGACTGGGCCAAAAAGCCCTTGGAAATTGAATACCACGATAATGAGTGGGGTGTTCCGGTGCATGATGACCGGAAACTTTTTGAATTTTTGGTTTTGGATGGTTTTCAGGCCGGATTGAGCTGGTCGACGATTTTAGCAAAACGCGATAATTTTAGCAAGGCATTTGATGATTTCGATTACGAGGAAATAGCACAATACGATGAGAAAAAAATCGAAACCTTGTTGCAAGATGCCGGAATAATCCGTAACAAACTAAAAATAAAGGCAGCCATCAGCAATGCCCGGGCATTTTTAGAGGTGCAGGATGAATTCGGCTCTTTTGACCGCTATATTTGGTCTTTTACTAATGGGAAAACAATGGTTAACCAATGGAGAACGATGGATGAAGTTCCTGCCACATCCCAGGAATCGGATGCCATGAGTAAAGATTTGAAAAAGCGTGGGTTTTCATTTGTGGGTTCAACCATTTGCTATGCCTTTATGCAGGCTGCAGGAATGGTAAATGATCATTTGGTAACCTGTTTTCGATATAAGGAAGTTTTACAATAAAAAATCAAAGCAAGTTCTCGATCTTTTCTTAAAGATCAGTGTTCTTGAAAATTATAGGAACGGGACTGCGTTTTATTTAATGAATTATGATGAATAACGATATTATATGTGCCATATCCACTCCGCAGGGAAACGGAGCCATCGCAGTTATTCGTTTGAGTGGCGATGAATCGATAGCCCTTACTGATAAAGTTTTCCAATCGGCAAGCGATAAAAAGCTAATTGATCAGCAGCCGAATACTCTCCATTTTGGGGAGTTAAAAGATGGTGATAAAATTATTGACGAGGTGGTTGTATCGCTGTTTAAAGCGCCCCGATCATACACCGGCGATGATGTAGTAGAAATTTCGTGTCACGGCTCGGTATATATTCAGCAACAAATTCTTCAGCTATTGACCAGGAAAGGAGCAAGGCTGGCTCAACCCGGCGAATTTACACTGCGTGCTTTTGTCAATGGAAAGATGGATTTATCGCAAGCCGAAGCAGTAGCTGACCTTATTGCTTCATCCTCTGCTACCTCACACAAAGTAGCTATTCAGCAAATGCGTGGTGGTTTTTCGGGCGAAATTGCTAATTTGCGTGACAGACTGCTTCATTTTATTTCATTGCTTGAGCTGGAACTCGACTTTAGTGAGGAAGATGTGGAGTTTGCCGACCGAGGCCAGCTAAACGATCTATTGAATAACATCCAACATTTAATCCAAAAACTAATAAAATCGTTTGATTTAGGAAATGTAATCAAAAACGGTGTTCCGGTAGCCATTGTAGGGCATACCAACGTGGGAAAATCAACCCTGCTGAATAAAATACTGAACGAGGAAAAAGCTATTGTTTCCGAGATTGCCGGTACTACACGCGATGCGATTGAAGATGTGATGAATATCGAAGGGGTAACCTTCCGGTTTATTGATACTGCGGGTATTCGTGAAACTACCGATACCGTCGAAACCATTGGCATTGAACGTACTTACGACCGCATCGATAAATCATCGATTATCCTGTTGCTGGTTGATGCTACCGAAAAAGTAGCTGACATTAAACAAGCAGTAAAGAAAGTAAAAGAAAAGATTGGCACTACTGGTAAAAAGTTGATTGTGATTGTGAATAAGATTGATCGTTTAAACGATGCTGAGGTTGAACAGCAAATTAACCAGTTATTGAATAATTTACTCGATGATAGTGATGTACGCATAAAAATATCGGCTAAAACCGGCGAAAATTTAAATCAGCTGATTGATGAACTGTTGTCGGTGGTTAACCTTGCCGCACTGAACCAAAACGAAGTTATTGTAACCAATGTCCGTCATTACGAAGCACTGAAAAAAGCATCGGTAGCCCTGCAACGCGCTATCGACGGGCTAAATTCAGGTATTACCGGAGACTTCCTGGCTATGGACATCCGCGAAACACTCCATTATTTGGGTGAGATAACTGGAGAGATAACTACCGATGAGGTGTTGGGGAATATTTTTAAGAATTTCTGTATCGGAAAGTAATGAAAATAATTAGTAGCAATCACACTGAACTCACTTTAGCATCTGTTTAATTAACTACCCATGATAAAACAAGGATACGTTTACATCCTGTTATAACTAAATATCTCTTTATTCCTGATTATCAAAATTTGCTGTCTGTATAATTTTTAAAAATATTTTCCTAAACACCCTTGTTCTTTTTTGCTTTTTGTTTGTTTTTGTTAATTTTAGGTTCTATTAAAATAATTGGATAAATGGGAAAAACGCCTGAACAAATTGCACGTGAAAAGATCGACCAAATGCTAATGTCCGCAGGCTGGGTTGTTCAGGATATGAAAAATATAAACCTGGGGGCTTCGTTGGGTGTTATTGTTAGGGAGTATCCTACCGAAACCGGTCCTGCAGATTATATTATGTTTGTTAACCGAAATCCAGTAGGTGTTATTGAAGCAAAAAAAGAAGGAACCATATTAACTACTGTTGAAGAACAATCGGAGCGATATGCCACCAGCGGATTAAAATGGAATATCGATCAACAAAAGTTGCCATTTGTTTACGAAAGTACAGGAGCTGTTACACGATTTACAGATAATCGTGACCCCGTTCCTCGTTCCAGGGAAATTTTTCATTTTCATCAGCCGGACACTTTGTTGGAATGGGCTAAGCAGAAAAATTCTTTTCGCTATCGGTTAAAGAATGATATTCCGGTTTTAAACCCTGAAGGGCTAAGAGCCTGCCAGGTAAATGCTATTACCAGGCTCGAAAAATCTTTTGCCGAAAACAAGCCACGTGCATTGGTGCAAATGGCAACCGGATCGGGAAAAACATTTACCGCCATAACTTCTGTTTACAGGTTATTAAAATTTGGCAAAGCCAAAAGAGTTCTCTTTTTGGTTGACACCAAGAATTTGGGTGAACAGGCAGAACAGGAATTTCAGGGATACAACCCCAATGATGATAAACGTAAATTTACAGAACTCTATTCCGTTCAGCGATTAACATCATCTTTTATCGATCAGAGTTCGCAAGTTTGCATAAGCACTATACAGAGAATGTATTCCATCTTAAAAGGAGAAGAGTTGGACGAGGTAGCAGAGGAACAACTCCTGGGTAGTATTAAACTGAAAGAGAATAAACCCAGGGAAGTTACTTACAATCCCGATGTGCCGATTGAAACATTCGATGTCATTATTATTGATGAATGCCACCGTTCTATTTACAATTTATGGAAGCAGGTGCTCGATTATTTCGATACGTTTTTAATTGGATTAACAGCAACACCGGATAACAGAACCTTTGCCTTTTTCCACGAAAATGTGGTGAGTGAATATACGCACGAAGAAGCCATTGCCGACGGTGTAAATGTGGGGTATGATATTTATACCATTGAAACAGAGATTACGCAAAATGGAGCGAAAATTGATGCCAAACAATTTGTGGATTTTCGCAGTAAGTTAACCCGTAAAAAACGTTGGGGGCAGTTAGACGAAGAGGAAGAATATACTGGCAGGAATCTCGACCGAAATATTGTTAATCCCAGCCAGATAAGACAAGTAATCCGCACATTTAAAGATAAACTTTTAACCGAAATATTTCCAAACCGCAAGGAGGTACCCAAAACCCTTATTTTTGCCAAAACCGATAGCCATGCCGATGATATCATTCAGATTGTTCGAGAAGAATTTGGCGAAGGAAACCAGTTTTGTAAAAAAATTACCTACAAAATAGATGAAGACCCAAAATCGCTTTTAGCTTCTTTCCGTAATGCTTATTATCCGCGTATTGCTGTTACGGTAGATATGATTGCCACCGGAACCGATGTAAAACCTTTAGAGGTACTTTTATTTATGCGCGATGTAAAGAGCAGAAACTATTTTGAGCAGATGAAAGGCCGCGGAACAAGAACTTACCGTAAAGATGACCTGCAAAAAGTAACTCCTTCGGCCGTTTCCAATAAAACTCATTTTGTGATTGTGGATGCCATTGGCGTTTGCAAATCGGTAAAAACAGAAAGCCGGGCACTGGAACGTAAAAAATCGGTTCCGCTCAAAGATTTGGTGATGAATGTAATTATGAACAACCGCGATGAAGATACGTATACATCGCTTGCCGGGCGTTTGGGCCGAATTGAAAAACAGATGGCCGCTGAAGAAAAAAATCAATTCAAAGAAATTGCCGAAGGAAAAAGTATAAACCAGGTAACACACGAGCTGTTGGATGCTTATAATCCCGACAGGGCCATTGAAAAAACAAAACAAAAATATCCCAAAACCGCCAATCTCGACGAGCAGGAAATCCCTGCAGATATAGTAGAAGAGAGCAGGCAGGAATTGATAAAAAAGGCAGGCGATGTTTTTACCGGTGAACTGCTGCAATATATCGAAAAAGTGAAAACAGCACACGAGCAGATTATTGATACCGTAAACCTGGATAAGGTAAATTTTGCTGGTTTTTCGGACGATATGGAAGAAAAGGCCAAAGAAACCATTAAAAGTTTTGAGGAATTTATTGAAGCGAATAAAGATGAAATAATTGCGCTGCGGATATTTTACGACCAGCCCTATCAGAGAAGAAAACTCTCCTATAAAATGATTAAAGAATTGCGGGATAAGCTCATACAAAACAAACCCAACCTGGCCATAATGGCCGTTTGGGAAGCATATAAGCGTTTGGAAAATAAACAAATATCAAACCCTGCCACCGAATTAACCGCATTGGTGGCTTTGGTAAGGCGTGCAACCGGGCTTGATACGGACTTAACCCGGTTTGAAAGTACCGTAAATAATAATTTTAAACAGTGGGTATTTGCCAAAAATGCAGGGAATGTACAGTTTAGCAACGAGCAAATGGAATGGCTGCGGATGATGAAAGATTACATTGCCACCTCAATGAATATAGAAAAAGATGACTTTGACAACGAGCCTTTTGCCGAGAAAGGCGGGTTAATGAAAGGATGGAATATTTTTGGCGGCCGGCTGGAAGA
>JAXHVS010000076.1:0-4892 GCA_034189025.1 Bacteroidota bacterium | reverse complement strand
TTAATTGTCGTTTCAAGTTGCTTTATCTGTCAGAATGCACTTTTCAATCAACCCGAACAACTTTGTCAAAACCCGCTAAACCAATCCACCGATAAAAAAGTATCATACACGGCGTAAGTATAAAACCTCGAAAAGACTATCCAGGCAAAAAAGTTTCACTGTCAAACCGCAAAACATTTTCACTATAAAAAACAGCATCAAAAAGTGCAAAAAGTTTGAAAAATTAAACATAGGGCAGGGTAACGAAAAAAAATCGGCGCTATTTTCTTATAACTTGTTTATACGCGGATGATTTGTGCTTGTAATATTCCATTTTTGGAATGATATGTAGACAAATGCCGTCCGTTTATAATGATAAAAATATTATTTTTTTAGATTTATCTTTGTAAAAAGATATTTTTTCCACACCCTTTTTAATACTCATAACATAACAGTCGTTTGGGATGATTTTGCACTTTATTTATCAGTTCACAATACCAAACCAAAGATAATTAAATTTTTTAATCTGAAAAATTACATCATTAAATATCCAAATCGTCCGATGGATTGCCAATATTATTCAAATCATGGGTGCTTACATGCGTGTAAATTTCAGTAGTTTTTGAACTTTTATGCCCTAAAAGCTCCTGTATGTAACGTAAATCCGTACCATTCTCTAGTAAATGCGTAGCATAACTGTGGCGCAAGGCATGGATTCCCACTCTCTTTTTAATACCCGATTTTTCGAGCGACCGTCTGAAAACTTTATAAGCTGTTTCGCCAGGATATGGATTTCCAGGATTGGTTTCAAATAAATATTCTTTAGGTTTATATGTTTTAAAATATAAACGTAACTTATCAATAAGCTTATCGGATAACGGCACAATACGGTGTTTGGCTCCTTTGCCACAGCGTATATGCAACACTTTTCGTTCCGAATCAACATCGTTAATCTTTAAATTGCAAACTTCATTTCTGCGTAATCCACAGCCGTAAGTAAGTAAAAGCAATGTACGATGTTTTAGATTCGTATTGCCACCAATAATTTTCTCTACCTCTTTTTTCGAAAATACCTCGGGTAGCTTCTTCGATCTTTTTGCCCGCTCAATTTCATCAAAATTTATAGATGTATGGGTCATGGTATTTAAAAATAATTTTAAAGCACTAATAAATTGATTTTGCGCATTATGCGATTTGTTTTTCAAAATCATCATTTCATAGTTGTAATTTTGGATATCATTATTATTGATAGCATAAATGGGCTTTTCTGCAAAAAATATTAGAAACTTTAAAATATTTTGGGTGTACGTTTTTATAGTACTTGGGCTGTATCTCAAATTTTTAAGGTAAACATAAAATGTATTGATTGCTTTTTGTATATGTTCGGGCACTGGCTCAAAACCATGTTTTTTTTGTTCCTTTTTCTTAAAACGTTCTTTTTCAACAATTTCAGCAGAGTCTTTAAATTTTCTGATCAGGATTTCTTTATAATCTTTTGTAAACGGAATATGCCAGCACTTCATGGTGCGGCTCCATCGCACACCCTCAATTTCTCTTAATTGTTTAATAATATCTTCGTTATATTTAAAAATTACCTTAACCCTGCGTTGGCCCCTGTGTAATGCTTTTTCAATAAAAATGTTATGCATAATTTGGGATGTATTGATTTGATTGATTTTTTTCACGCTTTCGCCCAGTCAGTCCCATTTGGCCTAACTTATAAAAAACCCGTGCATACATAATTAGTAATAGCCGGTTTAGCAAAAATTGCTTGCTTGTTTAATGTTTATCTAAGATAATTAAATATTTTTAATTGGACAAATTTTTTTTGATGTCTTTAATTAAGTCATTAATTTTTTTTAGCATCTTCTTGTCATCATGCAACCATGAAGTATAATCTTCCCATGAATTCTTTGTGAAAGTAATCTTCATTATTCTTCGATTAGTTTTTCATTAACAGTATTCCCACTTTTCATTTGTCTTATAGATTCATACAATCTATCTGCATTTGATTTTGAACTTATCAAATGAACGGTTTCCATTATTGAATTGTACTCATCCAAAGAAATCATGACTGCTCCTTTACCTGAACCACGTTTAATGATTAAAGTTTCATTATCTGACTCAACTGTATCCAGGAACTTTTTCAGTTTTGTTCTAAATTCTGTATAATTAGCAGCTATCATATCAACACACCTTAAGTTATTTTTTAAGTACAAATATACAATTCAATTTTATCCTGGTCTGCAAGCGAAAAAAGCTGCGCCGCTGGTTTATAAAACTCTTCTCTTTTTGCTAATAAGATTAGTGTCAACAAGTAGCTTTTTATTTTTCATTTAAATAGTCAGAATAGTCTTTTTTGTAATCATTGTCAAGATTTATCACTCCAGATAAACTTTCAACAAAAGGTGTAATTTCAACCTTTTCTTTACTTTCTTTTTTAATAGACTTTAGATAAGTTTCAATCATTTTTAAAAGACTAATTTTCTTATTTTTAGCATACCTTTTTGCACTTTCAATAATATGCTTATTCAATTTTAAGGCCAATTTATTATCCATAATACAATAATTATTATACGTATTTGTTAAATGAAAATTTAAAGTTTTATAGAATTTCCAAAAGGGTAGCTAAAGGTTAATATTTATTTATATGGCACGGCGGCCATGTTTATGATTAATAAAAATAAATATAACAATCTTTACTTTTGGTTCGTTTCATTCAACAAATTAATCGTGTGGCAGGCAATAATTCCGGCCGTTTCGGTTCGTAACCGGCTATTGCCCAAGCTAATTTCTGTAAATTGATTTTGCAACGCCAGGTCAATCTCCGTAGGGCTAAAATCACCTTCAGGGCCAATTAAAATCAACACATCACGGCCAGCGTTATATCTGTTTTTTAATAATGATTTTTGATGATCCTCGCAATGAGCGATAAATTTATCTCCCGAAAAGGGCATATTCACAATATCAGTAAAATTAACCAGTTCATTTATTTTGGGCTTATATGCCTTAATAGATTGTTTCATGGCCGAAACCACTACCTTCTCTAACCGCCCTGATTTTATCACTTTCCGTTCCGAATGTTCACAAACAATGGGCGTAATCTCATCAATCCCAATTTCGGTGGCTTTTTCCAGAAACCACTCCAGCCGGTCGTTGTTTTTGGTAGGAGCAATAGCAATATGCAGGTAATGATTCCTCTTTTCAAAGGTTTGCTGTGTTTCAACAATTTTAACTTTGCATTTTTTATGATTCGGATCAACAATTTTAGCGGTATAAAATCCACCTTTTCCATCAATTAGATGCACCATATCGTTTGTATTTAGGCGCAACACTTTTATACAATGTTTCGACTCCTGCTCATCGAGCGTGTAAAATATATTGTTTATGCCGGGTGTATAAAATAAATGCATGTATATTTGTGTTCAAAGATTTTTACAAATTTAACCATTGAAAATTAATTTGTTGATGAAAAAGATAGGTTTATTATCCGATACTCACGGATTTGTTGATGATAAAATGATCGATTTTTTTAGTGAATGCGATGAAATATGGCATGCCGGCGATATAGGCAACCTGTTTATAGCCGATAAATTAAACCAAATCAAACCATTAAAAGCGGTATACGGAAATATCGACGGGCAGGAGGTACGAATTGTTTATCCAAAAATTCAATCTTTTCAGTGCGAGCAGGTACATGTTTTAATAATACATATTGGCGGGTATCCCGGAAAATACGAGAAAGAAGTAAAAACAATCATACAGAATAACGATGTAGATCTGTTTATTTCAGGGCATTCGCATATCTTAAAAGTCATGTACGATAAAAAAAATGAGTTGCTACATATCAATCCGGGAGCGGCGGGTAAATCCGGATTACATAAACATCAAACCGCCGTTCGCTTTATTATTGATGGTAAAAATATTAAAGAGTTGGAAGTTTTCGAAATGAAACGATAACTTAAAGTTAAGACATAAGAAACAAGTAAAAAGAAACAAGTATCAAAATATTAGAGCACAATTGTACCAATAAACGAATAAACGAATAAACAAATTCCTAATTCACTACTCCCTTTGGGTCTTAGTGGTTAAAAAAAATTATTGCTTAATATTTTTTAATATCGGATGATAATCGCCCCTTAGCCCAACAGGTGTAGCATTACGAATCTGAAAAACGGTCTCAATTGATTTTTTGGTCTCCTCCAACCCAAAACCTTTGCCTTCTAATATTTGTTGATAGGTTTGCGTATGTAAATCCGTAAAACCACCACTAAACTCAATCTCCTCGTTTTCAACCGTTATGGAACGGTAGGTACGTTGTTCTTTTTGTTTTATTTCTTGGGGTAAATCCTGATAGTCAACACTTAAAAACCAGCGTACATTGGCTTTTTCCAGTTTTAGATACCCTGCCGCCTTCCGGTCTTCCGATAAATGGACAATATTTTCTTTTACATCGCCAAAAATCCAGGTGAGCATATCGTAAAAATGAACCCCGATATTTGTAGCAACACCACCCGATTTTTCCAAATCGCCTTTCCAGGAGATAAAATACCAGTTTCCGCGTGAAGTGATATACGTTAAGTCAACATCAAACACCTTATCTTTAGGTGCCTGGTCAATTTTTTGCTTTAAGGCAATGATCGACGGATGGAGCCGAAGCTGTAAAATGTTGTTTACCTTTTTTCCGGTTTCCTTTTCTATCTCCTGCAAAGCATCAATGTTCCAGGGATTTAAAACCACCGGTTTTTCGCAAATGGCTTCTGCACCTTGCCGTAAGGCAAAACGGATATGCGAATCATGTAAATAGTTGGGAGTACAAATACTTACATAATCAATTTTTTTGCCTTTGCGTTTTAGTTTATCAATATGGCGGTCGAACCGTTCGTATTCGGTAAAAAAATCCGAATCCGGAA
>JAXHVS010000075.1:0-14513 GCA_034189025.1 Bacteroidota bacterium | reverse complement strand
ACACTTTATTAATGTATCGTATAGCTCATTAATGGAGATTGTTTGCCAAACAGAGCTAGCTTTTGAATTAGGATACCTAACGAAGGATGCATTTGAAAATATTTCGAAGAAGGCAAAAAAAATAGCTGTAAAAATGAGCAACTATATTGCATCAATCAAAAAAAGCAATATTTAAACAATATTTCAAGCACATTTATAACTATATTTAAACAGTGTTTTATATAACATAAATATTTAATTACTAAAATAAGGGTAGAACCCTATTTTTAGATGTAAAATATAAGTATGAAACGAGAAATATACAGCACCAAACGAAAAGCACTTTTACTGAACTTAGACACAGGTATTTATGGCTCAATAGCAGAAATTGGAGGGGGCCAGGAGGTTGCCCGTTCTTTTTTTCAAGCGGGTGGTGCTTCAGGAACCATTGCAAAAACCATATCAGCATATGATAAAACATTTAGCGATCATTTTTATAACAACGGGAAGAGTGGCCGATATGTAAGTCTTAACAGACTCGAAAAAATGCTTGAAGAGGAATATCATGAGTTAAAAACGATTCTACACGATAAACGTAATGCAGAAGTACGCTTTTTTTCTTTCGCAAACACGGTTGAAACCATAAATTTTCAAAAGTCAAATCAGGGGCATGGTTGGATAGGGATAAAATTTGAATTAACCAATCCTGGCGAGCCGAATGAGGTTGTGATACATGTACGCCTACTTGAAAAGGATGCTGTTTTGCAGCAATATACGCTAGGAACAATAGGAGTAAATTTAATTTTTGCTTGTTATCGTTACACTGATAATCCGAACCTGTTTTTACAATCGCTATTGGATAATTTGGATACCGACAGGATAGAAATTACTATGGCGCGGATGAAGGGCACTGATTTATCGTATGTAGATAATCGATTGCTATGTGTTCAGCTGGTAAAAAACGGAATGACCCCAGCGGTAATGTTTGATCGATATGGGAATGTTCATCAACCTGGAGATTTTTTATACAAAAAAAATGCATTGGTCTTGCGAGGGCGTTTCCGGCCCATAACCTATGTAGGCTTTGATATTTTAAAAACATCCTATGCCTTATTTAAAGAAGACAAAAATTTTTCTCCGGAAAACACCCTCCAAATTTGTGAAATAACATTAAACAACCTTTTAGAAAAAGGAGAAATTAACGAGCGAGATTTCTTAGATCGGGTAGATCTTTTAAATGGAATGGGACAGAATGTTTTAGTATCTAGTTTTAAAGAATTTTATAAGTTAGTTGATTATTTTAGTCGATTTAAAATACATAATTTACGGGTGATTCTAGGTGTTCCCACCTTTAAAAAAGTGTTGGAAAAAAAATATTATACTCACCTACGTGGTGGCATATTAGAAGCAATGGGCCGAATGTTCCCTAACCATACACGATTTTATATTTATCCGGCTTTAGACCGGAATTCGGGAAAAGTGCTCCTGGTAGATGATGTAGAAATGGAACCCGACGTTAAACATATTTTTAATTATTTGGTTGATAACCGGAAAATACGCAATCTGCGTCAGGCAAAAACTAAATGGTTACCCATTGATCCACGCGAAGTAATTCGATTAATAGAGGCCAATGATAATCGCTGGGAAACAATGGTACCTAAATATGTTGCCAAACAAATAAAAACCAAAAAGATTTTTGGGTATAAAGGTTAAAAACAGCCCGCTTTCGTTTAATCTCTTCGTTTCTGTTCTCTAACCCATTCTACCACTCTTCCCAGCATGGAAAAACCAATAAATCCTTTTACATGTAATATTTTGTCGTTTCCTTCTTCGAACCACATATAACATTTGTACGTTTTTCCGTTTTTGGGATCATAAATAGTCCCGTCAACCCATTCTTATCATCATCGTATTCAAAACTCTTGAATATTTGCAACCCTAAAATTATCTTTTTTGCAGCTCTGAATCTGAATTTTCGTTATCTCTTTTAGGTGTTCCATCGTCTTCGTATGGCTCTTCGAGCCATCGAATATCTCCATAATACTTCCCGTTTTTAGCTTTAAAAATCTTTACCTGCGAATCACCATCCTGAGTTAGCCAGTAGCTTAAAATTTTATCCGCATCCAGGGCTTGCAAATCAGGAATAAAAAACAATAAAGTGATGAAAGTAATGCTTAAAATTTTGATCAATTTCATGATTGATAAGCATCAGTTTACAAGATGAAAGATAAGAAAAAAATTTATGCATGATAATATTCTAACAAAAACCATCTAAGGCTCATTGTATTAATTATTCATTTTTTCTGGCTAATCATAAAAATAATCATCCAATGTCCACGAGCATGCAGTAACTAATTCGTTATCATTAAACGCTTTTTGGTTAAACACTTTAATTTTTTGCATAATCTCTTTAGCTCTTACATCGTCGCTAAATTGTATTAAAATTGATGAGTTATAGCCAGGCCAAACGGCAGTATTTAAACGAGGGCCGCCTTTAACCGATTTTGCAGGAACCTGTTCAATTACCTGGTAATCTTTAATGTTGTTTTCTTCGAGCATCTTCAGTAAGGGTTCCCGAACGCTTACATTACAAGTTATATATATCATTTTCATAGAATAGGCTTTTTATTTGTTATCATTTTTATGAAAAACACTATAAATTGTTGGCACAAGAATAAGGGTAATTATTGTTGAAACTAATAATCCTCCAATAATTGTAACACCTAAAGGCGAGTACATCTCACGTCCCATACCCTTGCTTAAGGCCATGGGCAACATTCCCAGCATAGTAGTAAACGAAGTCATTAGAACCGGGCGCATACGCGAACGTCCTGCTTCTAAAACAGCCTCGGTAAGGTCATATCCGCGTTTTCGCAATAAGTTGGTATAATCAACTAATACAATTCCATTATTTACTACAATTCCCATCAACATAATAACACCAATAAAAGTGGTAACGCTAAGCGTTAATCCGGTAACAAAAAAAGCAAGAATAATTCCAACAATGGTAAAAGGTACGGCAAACATAATGATAAATGGATCTTTAAATGATTCGAATTGAGCTGCCATAACCATATAAACTAATAAAATACCAATAACTAAGATCAAATAAAGATCTTGAAATGACTCGCTTTGTTCAGATAACTGACCGGCAAGATTTATACTTACTCCCGAGGGGATATCTATATTATTAATAATTTTTTCTACCTCCATTGCTCCTTCTCCCAGGGAAATCCCTGTTAAGCCAGCCATAACCTTTACAATACGTTGCTGCGATTTATGATTTATAGCCAGCGGTCCTAATCCTGTTTTTATTTCGGCCACAGCCGAAAGGTTTATTTGTTCTCCCATTAAGTTGGTAAGCATAATATCTGATAATGATTCGATCTTCTCCCTAAACTCAGGTGCATAACGGATATTTATTTCATATTCTTCTCCTTTTTCGGTAAATTCACCTGCAGAGGTTCCATAAATGCTTTGCCGTATTTGCGAAGCAATTAACGCTGTATTAAGCCCCATTGCTGAAGCCTTATCTTTATCGATATCAATCTGTAACTCCAACTTTCCTTTATCAATAGAAGTTTGTAAATCAGTAAGCCCCTTTACTTCCAACATCTTATTATAAACAGTTTGGGCTAATTGATTAATTTCATCAAAATCATCACCTGTAATTTCTACTTCAATAGGTTTTATATTTCCGGTAATGGCTTCGGATATGATGCTTCCTGCAGTAATATGAAACTTGTCAATTTCAGGTATTTCTGCTATTTTTAATCGTAATGCCTCGCCAATTTCTTTGGCTGACCGTTCTCTCTCGTCGGGAAGAACTAAATGTGCCAATATAGTCGTTACATTTTTCCCTTCGGCAAATCCTACGGATGATAGTATTCCATTTTCAGTTTGTCCGGTTATGGATGACAATGAAGAGGGAATCATTTCAGGAACTTCTTCACGAACGGCCTCCACTACTTTTTGAGCAACCCGGTCTGTTTCTTCGGTACTGGTGCCCACTTCCGTTTCAATGACTACGATTAAATCTCCCGCATCAAATTGTGGGATATAATCTGACCCGAGGTTTTTACCTAATATTAATACAGCCACAAAAATGGATATTGCAGTAATCAAGGTAAAGATTTTATGATAAATGACCCAATGAAGTGAATCTTTATATATTTTCTCCAGTTTTACAAACATTGATTCACTCCATACAAAAAGACGTGTTTTCTTTTTGGGTTTTTCATCTTTTTTCAATTTCTTCAAAAGTTTTGATGAAATCATGGGAGTAAGTGACAAAGCTGTTATTAATGATGCCACCATGGTAACCGAAGTAATAATAGCTAATTGTTTAAAAAGCAACCCAACCACACCACCTACAAAAATCATGGGAATAAAAACCATTAACGTGGTAGCAGTTGATGCTGTAATGGCCATTCCCATTTCGCTTGATCCAAAAATTGATGCTTGTTTTGGCCGGGATCCCTGTTCAATATGCCGGGTAATATTTTCGAGTACAACGATAGCATTATCCACCACCATTCCGATGGCTATAACAATAGCCATTAATGAAAAAATATTAATGGTATAATCAACAACAAACATCACAATAAATGCTACAATAAGTGAAAAAGGTATGGTAAGGAAAACAATTAAACTGGACCTCCATTCGCGCAAAAAAACAAAAACAACAATAACAACAAATAAAAGAGCCCACCAGAGTGTTTGAGTAAGGTTTTTTATTGATTGCACAATCAATTCGTCGGTATTTATAATTTCGAAAACTTCCATATCGGGAGGGAGGCTTTCTTTTATTTCATCAATTTTTGTCCTTATCCCTTTTGCTACTTCCAACGTATTAACACCCGATTGTTTTTGAATCATTAGCGCAACACCCAATCCGTTTTTCGAACGGGCAATTTCATCTTTATCTTTATATCCGTCTTTAACGGTTGCGATATCTTTTAAGCGAATAATCTTATTATTAAAATTAATCAGGGCGATATTTTCTATTTGTTCAATACTTTCAAATTTACCCGGAACTTTTACCGCAAAATCACTTATACCCACCTCAATATTCCCTCCTGGGATATTCAGGTTTTCGGCTTTTAAAATAGTAGCAATCTGACTAATGGACAGCCCATAAGCTGATTTCTTGTATGGATCAACATGGATTTTTATCTCTCGCTGTGGTTGTCCAACATATATTACAGACCCAACACCATTGACTTTTTTTAGCGGACTGGCAATTTTATCTTCAATTATTTGATTAATTCCATAATAATTTTCTTTAGCTGTTACACCATACACCAGAATAGGAAAAAGCGATGAATTAACTTTATAAATTACCGGATTGTTGGCTTCATCAGGCAAATCCATTTTTTTTAACTCAATAAGATCCCGTGCATTATTGGCTGCTTCTGTAATATCAGTACCCCAATCAAACTGTAGGGCAATAAAAGAAACATTTTCTTTAGAGGTTGAAGTTAATTCTCTTAAATTTTCCGAACCGGCTAGAATCTCTTCCAAATGGCTGGTTACCTGTTGCTCTACTTCATCAGCTGATGCTCCGGGATATACCGTCATCACGGTTAATGTAGGGATTTCCATTTCAGGCATGATATCCAGTGGCAATCGCTGTAAAGAAACTAACCCGAAAAGTAAAATAGCCATAAAGGCCATTAAGGTTGTTACAGGTCTTTGAACAGATATTTTTGGTAGGTTCATTTTTTACTTATTCTTTAAATTTTACACACTACTTTTTTATTTCTATTGGAGTTCCCTCGGTAAGTTTATTTTTGCCCGCTAAAGCAATGGTAATGTCTGAATCGATACCGGAAACAGCAACCTGATCTTTGAGATAATAAATTCTTTCAATGGGTATCCGATGTGCTTTATTGTTGCTAATCTGAAAAACAAAATCATTTCCGGTACCGGGTTGTCTGTAAATAGCCTTTAAAGGAACAAAAACAGCCTCTTGTTCAGGTAATATCAGATTAACTTTTCCATACATTCCTGGTTTAATCAAAAAATCTTTGTTTTGAATACTAATTTCTACTTTTGCTGTTCGTGATAAGGTGGATAGAATCGGAGCAATTCTAGTAACTTCTCCCGAATATACTTTTTGAGGATAGGCATCGAAAATTACTTCTGCTTTTTGTCCAACATTAATGTTGGCTATATCTTTTTCGTTGATATCAATTTCTACCCTAATGATATCGAGCTGCATCAGTTTAACCACTCCTGAGGTCATTGAGTATCCTGTTTTTAAACTGGGCGAAAACAGATAGTTTTCTCCTTCATTAACTAAAAAATCAACAATTGTTCCGGTAAAAGGAGCGCGAATTTCCGTATTATTTTTCATCATCCGTGTTTTTGCTTTAGAAGCTTCGTACTTAGCTTTTAGATGATCAAAATCTTGCTGGGTAACGCTTCCTTTTTCTTTTAATCGGGCGATACGCTCGAAATCTTTTTCAAGTGCACTATTTTCAGCTAACGCTTGTAAATATAGTTCTGATGATAATTCTGCGATTAAGTCTCCTTTTTTTACTTTTTCCCCTTCGTTAAAATAAAATTTTTCTACTCTCCCGGGAATTGCTGTTCCCAGGTTTGCTTCCTTATTGGCTTTTGCCGTTCCCGAATAGCTTATGGTTGGGATATAATTTTTTTTCTCCGTTTTTACCACAGTTATAGGAATCACTTTCTCCGTTTCCCGATGTTTTTCTTCACTGTTTTTGCATCCTGAGAATAATAGCAGGATCATGATTAATATTTTGAGATTATTTTTCATTTCTTCTAAGGTTTTAATCGTTTAACTGTCCGGTAACTTTTAATAACTCCGATTCACAAATTTTATATTCCGTTTTTGCTTCAATAAATTCAGCATAGGCTTGTTGCCACATGGTTTGAGCTTCAAGCAAATCGGTAGAGCCTACCATCCCTTCCTCAAAACTGTCCTGGGTAAGTTTCAAATTCTCTTCGGCTTGTTTTAAGGATGATTGAGTAAGTTCCACTTTTTTAATTGATTCGGTATACTTAAACATTGTTTGTTGCACCTCCAGGGCTATAAGTTCTTTAGTTTCAAGATTTTTTTGTTCTACAGCATTTTTTTCATGCTGCATCGCTCGAAGCGTATGTTTTTTATCACCAAAATGATACAAGGGGATATTAACCAACACACCAATATTCCAATCACCTCCAAACTCTTTTTCAAAACCATTATAAGGATTAGGATTTGTAAACATATAATTGGCCGTAAAACCGATATTAGGCAAATAGCGTGATTTCATTATTTTTTCACCCGATTCGGCCATATTAAGCGTACTGTTTACCAAATCAATTTCCGGCCTATTGTTTAAAGCCATATCAGCATAATTATTTTTTTCATTAAGCAGGTAATTTACTTCCAGACTATCTGACAACATCACGACTGTATCTAAGGGAAAACCAATGGTTTGGTTTAACGCCATACGTGCAAGTTTTAAGCCATTCGTTGCTTTCATCAGTTTTAAATCCACCTCATTATTTTTAACTTTGGCTTTTAGAATTTCGTTTTGCGTAATTATACCTTCTTCGTAAAGATTATTTAAATCATTAATTAAATGTTCGATCATTTTTTTGTATTTGTTGGTAAGTTTTACTTTTTCCAATAACGAAATTACGTTCCAGTATTTTTGGTCGGTAGAAAGAATAACTTCTGCTTGGGTTACTTCTTTTTTTGCCATAAAAAGATTCTCTCCATATTCAGCTATTTTATTAAGTTCGCGTATTTTCCCACCCATATACACCGGCTGAATCATACCAACATTGGCAATAAAAATATTTTCTAAACTAATGGTAGCCTCTTCAGCTGGAAGATATGCATAATTTTTAAAAAGGTAATTTCCATCACCATCTTGTGCAATGCTACCATCAGAATTTAAAATAAAGGTTTCTTCTCTTAATTGCGGGTTATTAAAAAAGACCAATTGATTAAAGCTTCCATTAATAACCGATTCTCCTGGGATAACCGGCAAAAAAATATCTTCATTCAATAAACTAAATTCCCTGTTCATTCTCATATAGCCACCATTTATACTAAAATTTGGCAAATATTGAGTTTTAGCATATTTTTTTAACGATCCTAAGGTGAGCTGGTGCTCATTAGCCATTTTAATTTTTCGATTATGCGCTAAGGCACGATCCCTGCAATCTTTTAAACTTAATCCCTGGTTTTGTGCAAAAACAGCTCCCCATGATACTAAAAAAAGCACTATTAATATTAATCTTGCTTTCATTCTTCTCGAATTTTTTTATTTAACAATCCCATAAAACAATATTTCAAGCATATAATTAAGATGTATCTCTAAATCCTGAATGTCAATTTGATTCTTTATTAATAAAGCCGATTCAAGGCCTTTTAAAGCCGTAGCAAGTGTTATTGCAGTAAGTTTAATCTCTTTTAGCTTAAATAACCCTTGATCTAAACCCTCCTGTAAAATATTTTGTATAATCTGTTGTTCTTCAATATCGTATTTTTCCCTAACCCGCTCAGTAAATGCAAAGTTGGCCAGATAATCATTTTTTAAGGTTTCATAAAAATTAACCATCTCTTTTAAATAGCGCATGCGAATTAAAACATAGTTACGTAGCTTCTCTTTAGGATTATCGTTTGTAGATAAAACTTTTTTATTTAGCTCATGGCTTAATATATCAGCCTCTTTTTTAACAACGGCCTCAAAAATTTCTTCTTTACTTTTAAAATAATAATAAATTGAACTTTTCCCCATTCCCGCGGCGTCAGCAATATCATTCATGGTAGCTTTTTTGAAACCAAACTGGCTAAAAACCCGAGAAGCAATTTTTACAATCTTTTGCTTTATTCCTTTTCTTTTTTCTTTAATGTGCTCCTTTATCATTTTTTTCGAATGTTTTGAAAAATTAGTCCAAAGTTAGATTAGAATTTTATGTTTCCCAAAAAATTCGACTATTTTCTTCGAATGTTCTGATTTTGTGTTGTTTTAATAAAAAAGGTTTTAACAACATTTTAAAATAATGTTAAAACCCTTAAAAACAATACAGCAAAAATTTTCTATTTCTTTATGCCAACGTAAAATCCAATTGTTTTTTCTCCAAATCAGCCCTCATGATTTTAATCTTTACAGTATCACCTAATTGATATACTTTTTTATTCCGCTTGCCAATAATTGAATAATTATCCTCATCGAAAAAATAATAATCATCATCCAGTTCACGAATATGAACCAGCCCTTCGCATTTACTATCATTTAACTCAACATAAAAGCCCCATTCAGTCACTCCAGAAATTATTCCTTCGAACTCTTCGCCAATTTTATCTTTTAAAAACTCAACCTGTTTATATTTTATAGAAGCGCGTTCGGCCTCGGTTGAACGCTGCTCCATTCCTGAAGCATGTTTGCACATCTCTTCATACTTATTTTTGTTCTTACTTTTTGCACCATTAAGATAATCTGTTAACATACGGTGTACCATCATATCAGGATAACGACGTATTGGTGAAGTAAAATGTGTATAATGCTGAAATGACAAACCATAATGGCCAATATTTTTTGTTGAATAAACAGCTTTAGCCATGGAGCGAACAGCCAGTGTTTCAATAAGATTCTGTTCTTTTTTGCCTTGGACTTCATCAAGTAAGTGGTTAATAGACGATGTAATTTGTTTATGACTACTAGTATTAATAGAATAACCAAATCTTGTGATAAAGTTGGAAAACTTTTCCAATTTTTCAGGGTCGGGGCGATCATGTATACGATAAACAAAAGTTTTAGCTCTTTGTCCTGGTTTTACCTTACCAACAAATTCGGCTACTTTTTTATTGGCTAAAAGCATAAATTCTTCGATCAACTGATTTGCTTCTTTTTGTTCTTTAAAAAACACACCTAGTGGTTTTCCTTTATCGTCGAGATTAAACTTAACCTCAACACGCTCGAAAGAAATAGCTCCTTTTTTAAACCTTCGATCTCTTAATTTTTGTGCAAGGCTATTTAAAAATAATATTTCGTCTTTTAACTCACCATCACCACCCTCAATTATTTCTTGAGCCTCTTCGTAGGCAAATCGTTTATCAGATTTGATAATGGTTTTTCCAATCCATTGATCATGAATATCGGCATCATCGTCCATTTCAAAAACAATACTATAACACAGTTTTTCTTCGTTTGGACGAAGGCTACAAACTTTATTCGACAATTTTTCAGGCAACATGGGAACTACCCTATCCACTAAATATACTGAGGCCCCACGATTATAAGCCTCATCGTCAAGTACAGTTCCGGGAGTTACATAATGAGTAACATCTGCAATGTGTACACCAACCTGCCAATGTCCATTTCCTAATTTTTGTAAAGATAATGCATCGTCATAGTCCTTAGCATCTTCGGGATCAATGGTAAACGTAGGAGTATCTCTAAAATCGCGTCTTGATTCATAATCGGCTTTGGTGATTTTATCCAGAATTTTTTCTGCTTCTTGCTCAACATTTTGCTCAAAATCATAGGGTAATCCAAATTCAGCAAGAATTGCGTGCATTTCTGTTTCATTTGCACCTGGTTGCCCTAACACATCCACTACTTCGCCAAAAGGATTTTTATGTTTTGCCGGCCAGCCGGTAATTCGAACCACTACCTTGTCCCCGTCCTGAGCATCCATTATTTTATTGATTGGAATAAAAATATCGTAAGGCATTTGACGTGAAGGAGAAACCAGGAATGCAAAATTCTTAGAAATTTCAATTACTCCCACAATATGCTCATTGGCGCGTTTAATAATTTCAACAACCTCCCCTTCGGGTTTTCTGCCCCGCTGTTTAGCAAAAAGATGAACTTTTACAATATCTCCGTTTAAGGCATGATTTAAATTTGATTGTGTAACAAAAACATCTTCATCACTTTCTTCTGATATAATAAATCCTGCTCCTTTTTGTGTGAGTTCAACCCTCCCTGTTATATTTCCCTTATGTGGAGCATATTTATATTTTCCACGAGATATTTCTACTATGGTACCCTCATCTCTTAGCTCAATTAAAATAGCATTTATCAGGTTTGTTACTCCCTCATCTTTGATATTAAAATGTCTGGAAATTTGTTTATAATTAAAGACTTTTTGAGGATTGTCAAAAAAATATGCAATAATATCGTTAGTTAATATTTTTCTTTTAAAGCGTTTGTCCTGCTTTTTTGTTTTTTTCTTTTTCCCTTTTCCCATAATCTTGTCCTTTTATTAAATTGTAAAGTTAGGATTAAATATCCTCTCTTATTTTAATTTCCTGTTAAATCTTGTTTATAAAACTGTGCCATATCCATTATCGTTTTTTGCACAGGAATAAAATCAATTTTTAATAATTGTTTTATTTTTTGGTTTGAATATTGCGACATTGACAAACTCGATTTTACCACATCTTTTGTAAGTTCTCTTTTTTTTATTCCCAAATTACTTAGTAAGCCATCAACCCCTCGGGCAATGTTAAGCATCGGGCGGGTAGCTTCAATTGTTGGCTTTTTTGAATAAACAGCTTCACTAATTCTATCAAATAAATTTTTATACATTATATTTTCAGCATTTAGAATAAATCGCTGATTAGAGATATTGCTTTCGGAAAGCTTAATCATAGCATAAACAACATCACGAACATCAACAAACCCAGTTGTTCCTGTTGTGTAAAATAACATTCCTTTCGCTGCTTTCGTAAAAATTAGTCCACTCCCCGAATTCCAGAACCCCGGCCCTAAAATCACCGATGGATTAACAATCACTGCATCTAACCCTTCCTGTACACCTCGCCAAACCTCCATTTCCGACTTATATTTACTAATAGCATAAAAAGACCGGTTTTTAGATGGTGCCCAATAATTTTCTTCCGTTACAGCCTCTCCATTTTGGGAATCACCCATTGTTGCTATTGAGCTAACAAAACACATTTTTTTTATATTCTGTTCTAAACTAGCATTTACTATATTAGCAGTACCCTCGATGTTTGTTTTAAATAATTCAGATTTATCTTTTTTATCGAAAGAGACTGTTGCAGCACAATGATAAACAGTATTAACCTCTTTTAAGGCATCAAAATAAGTAGCCGGATCAAGGATATCTCCTTTTATCCACTCAATATTTTCCAATAGTTGATTGGGATTATCGGTATAATATGAAAAAATATGTTTTATACGATTAATCTTTTCAGGATTACGAACCAACGCTTTAATTTTGTAGCCTTCTTTAGATAATTGAAATAAAAGATGTGTTCCTACTAATCCTGTTCCACCTGTAACAAATATCATAATATTATATTTTTTTCGATGCTTCTTCGCCCCAAATTAATTTTTTACCAAAACCTAACCGGTTATCGGTAAATTTAACAAATGTTAGTTCAACCATCCATAATGTAGTTTTCATTAACATAGCTACCGGAAAACGTTTTAAGTATTTATCTTTTACTTTCTTCAACAAACCACCTTTAGGTTCCGTTATTTTACCTTGAAATTGCACTCCCTGTATTTTTCCAATAACATTGGTTTCTAAAACAATAGAGCCCGCTACAATGTTTTGTTTTAACACATCCTGGATATGTTTGGTTTCGTAGTCGGATGTAAAAATCAACCTGTTTTCTTCTTCATCATAAACATAAAAACAATTGGCACAATAAGAAATATTTTTTCTAGATGTTGCTAGGGTTAAAACATGATGTTTTTGGATAAATTTTATAATTCGTTGATCTACTTTTTTCATGTTCAAAAATTAAACAGAATTAAAATATAAATATTTTCGCAAAGCTATAATTAATTTGTCAAGTTATTGGCCTGTTTTATTTTCTAAACATAAATTGCTATTCTTTAAAATCAGTTCCCCATCGTTGCGTATCAATTTGTAATCCGGTAAGGTCGAGAACCCTATCGATTACTGTAGTTGCAATTTCCTCAACAGATTTTGGCATGGAATAAAATGAAGGGGTAGCCGGACAAATTATGCCACCGGCTAGGGTAACCAGCTCCATATTCTTAATATGAATAAGATTGTAAGGCGTTTCCCTGGGAACTAAAATTAACTTTCTTTTTTCTTTTAGGGTAACATCAGCTGCACGGGTAATTAAATCATCAGAAATGCCGTGAGCTATTCTACCCAACATTCCCATAGAGCAGGGACAAATAATCATGGCATGATATTGAGCCGATCCACTGGCAAAAGGAGCATAGAAATCGGTAATTGAATATTTTTTAAATGGGTAGTCTTGATACGATTTATCGCCTAATTCATGTTGCCATATTTCCTCTGCATTTTTAGAGAATATTATCCCCATCTCTTCTATTTGCTCATTATGCAAAAGCAGTTTGTCCAATAGTATTTTAGTATATATTGACCCACTGGCTCCAGTTACGGCTATAATTAATTTTTGTTTTTTCATTTTCGCTCAAAATTTGCCAATTGATAATAAACAGCAAAGGTAAGCACATTGTTGTATTGTCCGCGGTTAAAAAGCCAGGTTTGTCCTCCCGGATGATCTCCTACAGGAAGAATAGAGTAATTTAATCGAATATTAACATGTACTTTGTCCATCACCTGATATTGTATACCAATCAACAGGGAAAGCTCGTATGGACTAAAATCTGCTTCAAGCTCTCCATATCCGTCATCTTCGGTTCCTTTTACAAGGTAGCCGGCAGTTAGGCCAATATCAGCATTAAATTTTTTTAAAAATAAATATTTAAACATTAATGGAGCTTCAATATAATTTAACCTTGAATGGTAATATACAAGATCTTTATTGATTGATTTGCTTCCTTTTTCGGTGTATCGTAATTCCAATTGGGCTTTTACATATTTATTAAGTTGTGTAAATGTATATGCCCCGGCTGTTATTCCTATTTTATGATATCCTCCGAGTTCGTCCCCGTCTAGTTGTGAAACTGACGCGCCGGATAAAAAGCCTCCACCAAAAGTTTGGGCCGATAACGGAAAAACACCTAATAAGCATAGGCTAAAACATAATATTAAATGTTTCATAAAAATTGGGTTTAATCTTCATATTTTCTAAAGGTATTGAATTTTTAAATTTTATTAATAAACTTTAACAATTCATTTGCGTATAGTTAGGTATAATATTTGTTATTTTGTAACATACAAAACAAATTATTGATTACTTATGAAAAAATATCTACTTATCATATTATCCCTTTTTATTGTTTATTTTTCATTTGCTCAGGAGAAAGGAAATGCTGACAACTCCTTTAGCAGTGAGTTACAAAAAGATTCTACCCAAATAAACCTGTTAGATTTACAAAAACTCAAATTGTATCCTAATCCTGTTTCGGATATTTTACATGTTGATTACGATGTGGTTTTTGTGAAAGAAGCTAAGTTGATTATTCATAATTCTATTGGTGTAACGGTTTTTTCTAAAGAATTCGAAGAAAAGCAAGATCAAATAGAAATACAGGTTTCGGATTTTAAAAACGGCCTATATTTTTGTTCGCTACAAATTGATGGCAAATTGCTTAATACAAAAAAAATACTGGTTAATCATTAGC
>JAXHVS010000074.1:0-2940 GCA_034189025.1 Bacteroidota bacterium | reverse complement strand
AATAAAATGAATGTAAAATGGAATCATCAAACACCTTATAATTAACTATTTGATGATCTTGTTTGATTAACAAAGGTTTGATTTATAAAATTTTATTTATTAGTGCGAAACATTAGTTAATTATTATCAAATATACAGCAAAATTAGAAATGCCAAAACGGAGCAAAAATTATTTAGCTTTTCTGGTTATTTGAATCTGAGGAGGACTTTTTTATGTAGAAATATCTATTGCTTATCCACCGTTATTTCGCTTTGGAAATTTTTTTTGAATTCTTCAAAAGACTTGGTTTTATGAGCATCATCAGCAAAAAATCTTAGAATAGGCTCCAGTTTTTCGGGGGTGTAATATCCGGGGACAGAGGTAAGCAGTTGGATGTTTTCGTTCATATATACCGTACTGGGATACGACATTTTGCTTTGTAACAAGGCAACTGCCAATTGATGAGGTGAACGGGCACTATTTCCCTTGTTAATCAAATGTTGTCCTGCAAAAACGATCGTATCTCTGCTTTCTGCATTAAATTTTACGGCATAATATTCCTCATTTAAAATTTTGGTAATGGTAGGATGTGAAAAGGTATTGGCATCCATTTTTTTGCACCACCCACACCAGTCCGTATATATATCAATAAATATTTTTCGTTGTTCTTTTTGGTTCAATTCAACAGCCTCTTCGAATGTATGCCATTTTACTTCTTTCTTTTGGGCAAAGTTTTGTCCGGCTATTCCGGCAAAAATTAAAGTTAACAGTATTCGTAAAATGTTTTTTGTCATAAGAATCGTTTCTTAATTTATATATAACATGCAATTGTTTATATACTTAATTACAACGCAAATTAAAATATTTTATTCTAAAAATACAATATCTTTTGGTTTGATAAAGATTTTTGTGGCTACATGAAAATATATAATTCTTTAAAACTTTTTGTAGAATATGTTAAGGAAAATATTTATTGATGGATAAAATTTGAATAAGCCCGCAAATTTTTGCTAAATTTGGGCTTCATAAATAAATATTAATTTGAGTAAACATTGTTATATTATTTATGTTTCTCAATAATAATAAGATATAAATTCTATAAAAAGGAGGAAAACTCATGAGTGATATTCGTAATTTAGAACCCAAAATAGTATGGGAGATATTTCAACAATTATGCGAAATCCCGCGTCCATCGAAAAAAGAGCGTAAAGCAGTAGACTTTGCCAAAAAATTTGGTAAAGATTTAGGGCTCGAAACCATTGTTGACGAAGTAGGGAATGTGATTATTAAAAAGCCGGCAACTCCCGGGATGGAAGATCGTAAAACGGTTATTTTACAAGGACACCTGGATATGGTTCCACAAAAGAATAGTGATATCCAGCACGATTTTGAAAAAGACCCGATTCAAGCCTACGTTGATGGTGAATGGGTTACTGCCAAAGATACTACTTTAGGTGCTGATAATGGTATTGGTGTAGCTGCTTCATTAGCTGTATTAAAATCAAAAGATATTGAACATGGCCCGGTTGAAGTATTACTTACTATTGACGAAGAAACCGGAATGACCGGGGCAAGAGCTTTAAAACCAGGGCTTTTAGATGGTGAAATTTTAATTAATACTGATTCGGAAGACGAAGGTGAACTATATATTGGTTGTGCTGGGGGGATTGATACTAATGCAAAATTTTATTATAAAGAAGAAGCCGTTCCTGCCGACACTGTAGCTTACCGAATAGATGTGAAAGGAATGAAAGGTGGACACTCCGGGCTTGATATTGCCTTAGGACGAGGTAATGCGGCCAAAGTATTAAATCGTTTTTTGTATCAGGTAAACAAAACGCTGGATATTCGTTTAGCCAACATTCAGGTTGGTAATTTACGTAATGCTATTCCTCGCGAAGGATTTGCTGTTGTTGTAGTTCCGAATGCACAGGTTGGAGAGTTCAAAAATTTTATCGACGAATTGATTCCTGTAGTTAAAGACGAGCTATCGGTTACAGAACCTGGTCTTAATGTTTCTTATAAAGAAACTGACATGCCGAATAAGGTTATTGATGAAAAAACACACAATAATTTAATTAAGGGTGTGTATGGGTGCCCAAACGGGGTGATGCGCATGAGTGATTCGATGGAAGGTTTAGTTGAAACATCCACTAATTTGGCCGTAGTTAAAAAAGACGAAGGATTTATCCGGGCCGAAACATTACAACGAAGTTCTGTTGATACTGCAAAAGAAGATTTAGCCAATATGATTCGTTGCGTATTCGAATTAGCTGGTGCTGAAGTGGCTCATGCAGGTGCATATCCTGGTTGGAAGCCAAATATTAATTCTCCAATCTTAAAGGTTATGCAGGATGTATACAATAATAAATGGGGTAAAGTACCCGAAATTAAAGGAATACATGCTGGCTTAGAGTGTGGTATTATTATGGAAAGTTATCCTGAATTAGATACCATCTCCTTTGGGCCAACCATTAGTTTTCCACATTCTCCTGATGAAAAAGTGAATATTAAAACTGTTCAGAAATTTTATGATTTCTTGATTGAAACATTAAAGAATATTCCTAAAAAATAATTTTTCATAATCTTTAAATTTTAAGATTAATAATTAAAGTGTAAGGGTACTGCTTTTGTGGTACCCTTTTTTTTATAAAATTTATTTTTCTTATTTTTATTCACTGTTGTCCGATAAAAATATTGAATCCATTCTGAAACCTTGATTTTATTTACCATTTATCAATTTCCTAATTCAGTGGCTTTGCCCCAGGCCCACATACTTTGGATCACTTCATATTTCGGGTGGATAATTAAATAATTTCATTATAAATTTTATTTTATATAACTAAAGTTTCGCACTTATTTTTTATGGAGTAAAATATTAATTTACAATTACATATTATTTTTGTGGCCAGAGTTCTATAATAAAAGCACGTTTTAACAAATGGATAGCAAAGGGATAT
>JAXHVS010000073.1:0-10201 GCA_034189025.1 Bacteroidota bacterium | reverse complement strand
TGTCCGACAGGACAAAGGGGTCAATAAGTAAAATAAAATGAATGTAAAATGGAATCATCAAACACCTTATAATTAACTATTTGATGATCTTGTTTGATTAACAAAGGTTTGATTTATAAAACTTTATTTATTAGTGCGAAACATTAGTAATTTATATTTACATTTGTATTATCTTCATTAATAATTAAAATCAAATTAGCTATGATGAAAAAGTATTTGATTTTTTTACTATTACTAACCGGCTGGGTTAATAGCAATGCTCAAAAAATTGCAAACAAACAATTTTCCTTAATTGACTATAACCTTGAAATATCAAAAGATTTTCGTAATGAAATATCTGAGCTTGATCATTTTATCACTGGAATTAAAACATATAATGATCCGGGAAACGATAAATTAACAGCTATCTTAGTTCATACTATTTATTTTACTTTTAAAGAGGTAATTGAAAGATATCTTGAAATTGAAATTTTACCTATAAATACGTTCATGAATGCTGTTAAATACGACGATTATGGTTATCCCAAAACCAATATTCGCAAAGCGTTACGTAAAGGTTACTCACAATATTATTTTAATCTTAAAATTAAAATTGAAAGCATAGATAACCAACAAAAAGAAGACCATCCAAAAAAATATGAAGATATTTCTTACAAGACAACTTACCCTCAGGTTACATTAAATATGACTATTTATAGTAAGGATGGAATTATTCCGGTATACAACCTTATAGGAACTGCTGTTGCAACAAAACCGTTACAAGTAAATGAATATTTATTAAAAGGTTTTGACAATACCGAAATGGACATAGCTCCACCCGGAGAAAAGCAATCTGACAATTTATATACCATATTTTACAGAGCAACAAAAAATCTAATCCAGGATTATTTGAATAAATAATTTATGCAAAATTATTACGTCGTAGGCATAATGTCAGGAACTTCTCTTGATGGGCTTGATATTGTTTTTTGTAAATATAATCATACCAAAAGATGGGCGTTTAAAATCATTAAGGCAGAAACGATTTCTTATGACAAAAGTTGGAAAGAACAATTAAAAAACGCAGAAAGCTTATCCGGTTTAGCACTTACAAAACTTCATAAAAGTTATGGCCGTTTTATTGGTGAAAAAATCAACGATTTTCTACATGGAATTAAGGAGAAGCCGGGTTTGATTGCATCACACGGACATACAGTTTTTCACCAGCCTCAACAGAAAATTACTTTACAAATTGGCGATGGTGCAGAAATTGCATCAACAACAGGCATCACTACAATATCGGATTTCAGATCTTTGGATGTTGCACTTGGCGGACAGGGAGCTCCCTTAGTACCAATTGGTGATGAGTTACTTTTTAACGAGTATGATTATTGCCTCAATATTGGTGGATTTGCTAATATCTCAATGATTAAAAACAATAAAAGAGTAGCTTTTGATATTTGTCCTGCAAATATTGTATTAAATCAATTAGCCAATAAATTAAACAAACCTTTTGATATTGATGGTAAAGCGGGTCAATTAGGGGCAACAGATTCAAATTTACTTAACCAGTTAAACCAAATCGGCTTTTATCAGCTACCCTATCCTAAATCGCTGGGTAAAGAATGGATCGATGAATTTATTCTTCCTGTTTTAACACGGTCGGCTCTTGAGATAAATGACCAAATAAGTACATTTTACGATCATATATCCGATCAAATAACAAGGGTAATCTCAGACAATCCTGAAAAAAAAGTTTTAGTTACCGGAGGTGGAGCTTATAATAAATACCTTATCGAACGCATTCGTGCAAAAACACAAACGCAAATCATTATCCCTTCGAAAAATATTATTGAATATAAGGAAGCTCTTATTTTTGGTTTGTTGGGTATTTTAAGGTTAAAACGTAAAATAAACTGTCTGTCAACCGTAACAGGAGCTAAAGCAAGTTCTTCTTCCGGTATCATTCACCTTATTTAATAAGCATATTTATTCTACTAAACCATTTGAAAGATATTTTGTCTTATAAACAAAGCTTTTATATTTGTAAATATCATCTAAAAATTAAATAAAAACATATTATGGAAAATTTTACAGCCTATAACCCAACAAAATTACATTTTGGAAAAGATGTTGTTGAACAACTGGGAGAAGCAGCACAGGAGTATGGAAAGAAAGTATTGTTAATGTATGGTAAAGGTTCTATTAAAAAAAATGGAATTTACGACCAGGTGATTAAACAACTTAAATCATTTAAGGCAGAAGTAATTGAGTATTCAGGAATAAAATCCAATCCACTGGTTAATGATGTTAGTGAAGCTGCACAACTGGGCAAATTGAATAATATTGATTTAATTTTAGCAGTAGGAGGAGGTAGTGTAATTGATTCGGCAAAAATTACAGGTTTATCCATAGCTAATAATACCGATCCCTGGGCAATAATGAAATTTAAAGTAAAACCAAAGGCCACTATTCCATTAATAGCTGTTTTAACATTAGCCGCTACCGGCTCTGAAATGAATGGAGCCGCTGTGCTACAAAATCATAAAACTGACGAAAAAATAGGATTTGTTTCTTCATTAAATTTCCCAAAACATTCATTCTTAGATCCCGCCTATACTTTCTCAGTCCCTAAAGATTATACAGCTTACGGAATTGTAGATTTAATAGCACACTCCTTAGAAGGATTTTTTGGTGAAGGAGATGCAACACTAACCGATCGCTTTGTTGAAGCTATCATAAAAGAGGCCATGGAATACGGGCCTAAAGTATTATCCGAACCCGAAAATTATGAGTATCGGGCTAAGATTATGTGGGCAGCTACAAATGCACTCAATGGATTAACAAACCACGGAAGAAAATCCGGTGACTGGGGAGTTCATGATATTGGGCACAATTTATCATACCTTTTTGATACTCCTCACGGAGCAACACTTTCTATTGCCTATCCTGCCTGGCTAAAATTGCAAAAAGATAGAATTCCTGAAAGAATAGCTAAACTAGGAGAACACTTATATGGTAATCCATCCGCTGATGAAACCATTAAACATCTAGAAAACTTCTTTCATTCACTTGGTTCTCCTATTAAGTTATCAGATATCGGAATTGGAGAAGATAAAAAAGAAACCATCATCCAACAAATGATAAAAACAGAAACCAACGGTATGGTTCATAAATTAAATGATGATGATCGAAAAAGAATTGTTGAATTAATGATGTAATGAAAGATTTCAGATTTCAAATTTCAGGTTTCAAGTTTACCTGTAGAAGGCATGGTTTAAGGTTTCTTATAATTTAACAAAGGCCGAACTTCGCACTTAAAACTTTAAATATTCAAATATTTTTCTATTTTTGTCTCTTTCAGATAAAGAATTAAATATTAACAAACAATCAATAAATACTTTAACTATGAAAAAAACGCTTTTAACAATTACTCTAACACTCTTAACGGGATTATTTGTGCATTCAACATTTGCTTGTACAAATTTTCTTATTACAAAAGGTGCCAGTACAGATGGTTCAACAATGATTACATATGCAGCTGATTCGCATGTACTTTATGGTGAACTGTATCATTGGCCCGCAGCCGATTATCCCGAAGGAGCAAAACTGAAGATTTATGAATGGGATACCGGTAAATACCTGGGTGAAATTGACCAGGTAAGACATACTTACAATGTCGTAGGGAATATCAATGAACATCAGGTAGCTATTGGTGAGACAACCTATGGCGGACGTTCAGAGTTACGCGACACAACAGGAATTATGGACTATGGAAGTCTAATTTATGTAACACTGCAACGAGCTAGAACGGCTCGCGAAGCGATAAAAATAATGACTGGCCTTGTAGAAGAATATGGATATTACAGCTCCGGAGAATCTTTTTCTATCGCCGATCCGAACGAAGTATGGATTATGGAGATGATAGGTAAAGGCCCCGGAATAAAAGGTGCTGTTTGGGTAGCCCGCCAAATTCCTGATGGATATATCTCAGGACATGCTAACCAGGCACGAATAACTACCTTTCCCATCCAAAAAGAGAATAATTTCAACGATCCTAATCAAACAACCTATCATTCGTCCGACGTAATTGCACTTGCACGCGAGATGGAGTATTTTGATGGTAAAGACAAAGATTTTAGCTTTTCTGATGCTTACGCACCTCTTGATTTTGGTGGAGCCAGATTTTGCGAAGCACGGGTATTTGCTGGATTTAATAAAGTAAACAACAACATGGCGCAATATTTGGATTATGCCATGGGAAAAGATTTAGAAAATAAAATGCCATTATGGATTAAGCCCGATAAAAAATTATCGGTTCGTGATGTAATGGGCATGATGAGAGATTATTACCAAAATACACCTATGGACATGACACAAGATGTTGGTGCAGGCCCTTATAAAAATATTGTTCGCTGGAGGCCAATGACCTGGGAGGTAGATGGAGAAACTTATTTTAATGAACGGGCCATTTCAACCCAACAAACTGGTTTTTCATTTGTTACGCAAAGCCGTAACTGGTTACCCGATCCAATTGGTGGAATTATCTGGTTTGGCGTTGACGATACTTACTCTACCGTTTATAATCCAATGTATTGTGGTATGACTGAAGTACCGGAATCCTATGCTGTAGGTAATGGTTCTATTATGGAATTTAGTGACGATGCCGCCTTTTGGGTATTTAACCAGGTTTCAAACTATGCATATACCCGATACTCAGCTATGTATCCAGATATTAAAGAAGTGCAGGATATGTTAGAACTTGGTTTTATTAAAGAAGTTAAAGCAATTGATAAAGCAGCGGCTGAAATTTACAAGAATAACCCAGAACAAGCTGTGAATTTTATAACCCGATACTCTGTTGATAGGGCAAACTATACCGTTGAAACATGGAAAGAACTTTACAAGCATCTCTTCACTAAATTTCTGGATGGAAATAAAAAAGAAGCCCGTCCAGTACCTGAAGGATATAAATATGTAACTCCCAAAATTGAATACCCTGGATATTCCGAAGAATGGTATCGCCTAATTATTGAAAAAACAGGTGATAAATTTAAATATCAGGGAGATCATTAAAGGTCTACTGACATGACATTTAAAAACCGCCAAATATTGGCGGTTTTTTTAATGAATTATCTGAAAATTATTGCTTAATTTATAAATAAAAAAACTATTCGTAATTAAATTTATAATGATAAAATTCTAATTGTAAGAAATATAACAACTTACAAAATTCACCATCACAAAATTTTTGTAATTCACAATTTTTTTTGATATTTGCAGCCTCAAAAGGGCAATAAACAATTATTTTTAATCTTAAAAAAATTATTAGTTGTCAAAAAATATTTGTAATATTGCGCTCTGTTAAAAACGAATACAAAATTTTAAAATAGTATATCAGGATGGATTTAATGAAAGTTGCTGAAAAAGAATTCGCTGTAAAAAAGGATTTTCCTGAATTTAAAGCAGGCGATACCATTACCGTACATTATAAAATTAAAGAAGGTAATAAAGAACGAGTACAGAACTTTAGAGGAGTTGTGTTGCAAAGAAGAGGTTCAGGACAAAATGAATCTTTTACCGTAAGAAAAATATCAAGCGGAGTAGGTGTAGAAAGAATCTTCCCTTTAAACTCACCTTTTATCGAAGCTATCGATATCAATAAAAAAGGACGTGTGCGTAGAGCAAGAATTTTTTACTTACGTAATTTAACCGGTAAAAAAGCCAGAATTAAAGAAAAAAGATTCTAACAATGATATTAATATATTAAAAAAACCTTCCAAATTTGGAAGGTTTTTTTATATACAATAAGTAAAAAGTTTACTCTTCTACCTTTGTTCATTTCTTATTTTATCAGCTTCGACGCGTGCTTTAGCAACCAGATTATTAGCTCTTCTATCAGCTTCTTTAATAAGCTTGTCAGCTTCTTGTTTAGCCTTTTTCTCCAATTCGTCGGCTACCTTTTGCGCTGCTAATTTTGCTAAACGCCCTTCTTTAGCTGCTTTTTCAACCAAAGCATCAGCTTCTTTCTTTCCATTGGCTAACAATTTATCGGCAGAGGTTCGTGCTTCTTGTTTTATTTTAGCTGCTTGAGCTTCTGCTTCATCAATAATCTTTTGTGCACGTTCTTCGGCCTCTTTTCTGACTTGATCCTCAAGCTCTTCTTTTTGTTTATTAATCTCTTCCCGTGCTTTTTCTTTTAATCCTTCCTTAACATTTTGGGTTCCTTCTTTCAGGCCGAGGGTAATTTTTGGATCTGTAGTAGTACCTATAATTTTTGCTTTGACATTTATATTTTCTCCAGCATCAACAGAAATACCCTTATCTGCAGCTTTAGCCAACAGGCCTTCCACAGCATCATTTACAGTAGATCCCATATATTTTCTGGGAACGGTTAGAGCTAAGTTATAATCTAAGGTTTGATCAATACCATGAGATCCTCCAACAACCATCTTAATATCTTTTACCTTTGTTTCAAAAGGTTCTACGATAATTCTACCGTTTGCAATATTAATACTTATATTAACATCTTTAAATTCATTGTTAAACTTATCGCCTAAATTAAGCAGTCCGGCTAATTTATCAAAAGTCTTTGAATCCACTACCTGAATATTATTCGATTGCAATCGTCCATATCCATTTACCGTGGATAATACAGGACTCATGGCTGAATCAATCAAGCTGTTAAAATCAAATTTAATAGACACCTTTCCTTTACATTTCTTGAGAATTGGGGCTAATGATTCTAGCATACTAAAAGAATTAATTACCTTCTCTATTTCTACTCGTTGAATATTTAATGCTAAGGTAGCTGATGGTTTTTCTATATCTTTCGTGTTATATTCCCCATCTAGACTAAACTTACCATCCAATAAATCCATATTTAAATTATCCATCATTAGTTTTTTATCTTTAACTAAAAAAGTACCGGTTAAATGAGTAATATCCAGTTTATCATATAATATATGATCAAGGTTAGATTCCAGTTTAAAGTCTATATTTTCAGGGATTTCAACAACAGCTGAGCCAACCTGAACAGAGTCAGAGGCTATAGTTTCACCTTCTAACGATCCAACTTCTTCTGATGTAGTAGATTGTTCAGTTTCTAAAGTATCGGTTGGCAAAAACTCATTAACATTAATAAAGGTGGAGTTAAATTGAAAATCACCTTTTAATGTACCATCACTCAAAGCATAAGAAATGTAATTTTCAATTTTGCCCGTTAATTGAAAATCACTTTTCCCCACAGCAGCATTTAAAGACTGCAACTCCAAATATTGTGGGGTAAAATTAAAAGTTGTTTCAATGATTTTAACAGCTGCGGGTAAATCTTTACCTTCCAAAAGGAAATCCTTGATTTGCAATTTACCTGTAGCTTTAAAGTCTTCATATTGTTCTTTTTCAATGGTTGATAAATTGCCCGCAATATCCACATCAGCAATAATCTCTCCACTAAGTTTCATATCATCTAAAGGCAAGGCATCAGCTAATGTATTTAGAATAACATGTCCATCAATGCTGCCTTCAATATACGGGTCACTAAAAGGAGTTCGAATGTGCATGCCAATATCAAATGGATTATCGGCCATTTCAACATGAAATCGATTTAAATCTACTTTGGTTTGATCATCATTTACTCCATCATAAAATACATCCAAATCAATATTTATATTATCCACAGATTTAGGTAAATCCGGATATTGGAACATAGCATCTTCGACCAATAGCTTGAGGTTAACTAAAGGCATCTCATTTTCGTTATATGTTCCCTTAATATCTCCGTATAATGCTAATTTACCTTCGGTTTTAAGTGATTCAAATCCTTCCATATATATAGCTGGAACCATAGACAATAGAGATTTAAAACTTGTTTTTTTTGTATTAAACTGAACATCCATAGTGATATCTTCATCAAGCATTTCTACAATTCCATCAAATCCTAAAGCAATAGCATTTAATGCTAGTTGGTTTTCTTTAAATGTAAAAATCATATTTTCTAAATCGGCACCAATGGTAGCATCAAAACCCAAGGTAGCATTTTTCAAATATTGGATTCCATCCATATTAACATTGATAGCATCTACGGAAGTCTCAATCGTTAAATCTGAATAATCCATGCCTAAATCTCCTTTAAGCAAAAAATTTAAATCATCAATCGTTGCTTTGAGGTTTCCAGTTTCATCTACATACTGCAACTTGGCATTTTTTATTTGAAATTTTTGAAGATCGACACGATAATCCATTGGTTCAGTAGTTGCTAGCGTATCTTCTTCAGTTATCAACGTATCAGCTACTTCTTCGGCAGGTTTAGCAATTTCCCAATTGGCAGTACTATCTGATAACACAATGGCATTAATATAAGGTTGGTTTAACACAATTCCTTTTACAACAATATTCTTTTTAAGTACACTAATTAAATCCACCTGTACATTAAACGATTGGAAATATACTAATGTATCGTTTTCAAATTTATCGATTCCTATAACCGACATTTCATGTAAACCCAGATTAAAATCAGGGAAAGATTTAAATAGAGATAATTTAAAATCTGCAAATTCTACTTTTGCATTTACATTATTATTAATCTCTTCTTTAACTTTTGCCAACATATCATCTTTAAAGAATAATGGCAAAACAATTAATAGAATAATAATTAATAAAAGTAATGATAGAAAAATTCTAAAAAACCACTTTATAAACTTTTTCATGATTGAATATTTTAAATAATTACAATAGTTATCAAATTTTAAAAACAATAATCAAATTTAGTAAATAATTGTGCTGAAAAATATTTTTTAGATATTAAACCTCATTTTTTTTATAATAATATTTGAAGAGATAAAGAAACGGGTGAAAAATATATGATTTGAAGATATTTTTATATATTTGCACCGCATTTGGCTAAATGATCTATTCTTGTGGAATACAAATGCAATAAGCATTGAACCTGTAGCATAACGGATAGTGCACCTGACTACGGATCAGGAGGTTGGGGGTTCGAATCCCTCCAGGTTCGCTAAGCGGCTTTTTCAGAAAGCCGCTTTTTTTTTGGATCAGTTCATAATTAGGGTGGATAAAAAATTATTATCTTTCACCCATGGAAATAAAATCACTAATAAAACATCTACTACCAGAAGAATTATTTGATTATTTTGATTTAATTCATTTAGAAATAATTGATAATGAAGTCCATGCTCACCTGGATGAAGAAGATATTAAACCTGAAGAATATAAAAATGAAAAGCTTACATCGAAAGGATTTCATTCTGCCATAATTATCCAGGATTTTCCTATTAGAGATAAACCTTTGTTTTTACATATTAGAAGACGAAGGTGGCAGGTAGAATCAACCGGAAAAGTAGTTAGCAGAAACTGGGATACTGTTGCAAAAGGAACTCGATTAACGAAAGAATTTGCAACTTTTTTAAAAGGCTTACCTGGACAATTACCCTGTCAGCAGTAATAGCCTTGAGAAGTTTTATGATATTAATGGCGATCATTTTGGTCAGCAGTACAAATAACACATGAGTGATTTTAATACCTGGGGACAAAAAGAACATGCAGAAGACTGGATTTTGTTTCCTGAGAATATAGGAGAAAACCCTGGTATTGACGAGACAGCTTTATCAAATGGCGATACCAAGAAACAACTACTCGCAAGAAGTAGATATTTACTCTATAAATCTCCTGAAAAATGGTCTCAATCTCAGAATCAAAGAGCTAAAATACTTTTTGCTCAATACCCTGACATAAAAAAAGCTTTTGAACTACCTCATAAACTAAGACAAATCTATTCTAAAACTAAGGATAAAGGTGTTGTATTTACTAAACTAGCCAGATGGTATAATGAAGTTACTGATTCAAACTTTAAATCTTTTAACACAATATCTGCAACAATATATTCTCATTATGCAAATATTTTGAATTTCTTTGATAATAGAAGTACTGATGCATCATCTGACTCTTTTAATGCAAAACTTAAAGCTTTTAGAGCAAGTTTAAGGGGTGTGAGCAACACTTCTTTCTTTCTATACAGAGTAGCGAAAATTTATGCGTAATTTTTATTATCCCACAAGAATATGAAGTGATTCCTTGTTATTCTCCTGGTAAGCTCAATACCAACATGAATAAGGCTCGTGCTGATTGTAATTTTTGGGTTGGGAAGTTAATAATAATGGATATTGCTATTTTACAAATAACAATTTAGCGAGCAGATCGTTCA